>CAZIIC010000095.1:0-1506 GCA_964539195.1 uncultured Candidatus Saccharibacteria bacterium | reverse complement strand
AATACATTAGAGGCTCTTAAAGATCTTGGTACTGTTTCTTTAGAAGGTAAAGAGGAAGAGTTAGGAACTAATTTTGAGGAAACAACAAAAAATTTATTAAGTGAAAAATCTAAAAGATTAGGTCTGCTACTTAATGCAATAAATAGAAATCAAGCCTCTGAAGACGGTAAAAATGAATTTGTAAGCCTTTACCAATGGTTTGTTTCTGTTGCTCCTTATCTATTTGATGATTATGGTAATAACCATATTAATTCTATCTTAGAAGAAGCAAATAAAACATATCATGCGGTTAGTGGAAATATAGGTTCTTCCTTTAGTCCTTCTAAGTTCCCTATAAATAGTTTTAAGGATCTTCTCTCTTTGGCTAAAGAGTATAATAATACATACTCAGAAGGAAATGCATACACAAATTCTGTAAAGCAATACTTTACAAAACAATTAAATAATCTTCTTGATTCATTTAATGAAGTGGATATAGATTCTCTCACTGAAGATGAAATTTCAGAAAATAGTAAAGGGATTAAGGGTCTTCTAAATAATGAGTATACAGATCTTTTAAGTTCTGTTGAATTAGCTCGTATAAAAGATCTAAAAAACAAATTATATGTTACTGGGAATACTCAAAAAACAAAAAGAGCAAATGATTCTATAAACGAAATGGAAGGAATCATAGAAGATGTAAACAAGAATTTTAACACATCTGAAATCGGTGATGAAAAGTTATCTAGCTCTGATGAGACCAATAGCTTTGATGATCATAGGTCTGATTTAGCTTTAATGAAAGTAGAAGGAATGCTTTCAAATTTACCTGAAAATTACAGTAAGAATGAACTTATTAGTAATTATAATAGATTGAAAGAACTTAGAAATAAGAATATAACTTGTAATATATCAAAATTATTTACCTTAGCTAATGAGATAAGTACTAAAAAAGAGTACTTAGATCTTATTAATAAAATAAATGACGCTATTCGTATATTATCCTTAAAAGATAATATAAAAGATATAGCTATCCCTAGTAATGCTATAACTGAGAATGATACTGTTTATAACGATATACTGGAAGCTGTTAAAGGACTTCTTAAGTTCGTATCATCAAGTGTAAACCAAAAAATTTATAAATCTGAAGAACCTAAAGAAAAACAAGCAGCGGCACCTACCTCAGATAATGCTACGCTATTTAAAAAAGAAAGCCCTGAAAGTAGAGTTGTTAGTAAAGGCAATGATAATGATAGTGACCAGGATGATTATTCTGAGTTTTTAGGGCATGAAAAGCATAAGGATCTTGATGAATTTTTAAGGACATTTGATAAAGGGTTCAAAGGTACTATGAACTCATTTGATAAATACATACTTAAGAATGTAGGTAAAGGAAGAACCTTTAAGAAAACACAAGATGTCCAAAGAAAGAATACGCCAGAAGAACAAAACAAGGATGAACAAACCTCAGATAAAGCACAGAAGCTGTTTAATGCTGTTTTAGAACATACAAAAAAAACTATGGGT
>CAZIIC010000094.1:0-1541 GCA_964539195.1 uncultured Candidatus Saccharibacteria bacterium | reverse complement strand
TTGCTTCCTCTCATCTAATATATATATACTCATATTGCTAATAGGCTTGCCTATAGGAGCATAATTTTTATATTGTGTAACCTCAGTATAAATAGAATTGATAGTGGCTTCGGTAGGTCCATATAGATTATATAGAGGAATATTAGATATAATTTTAAAATTATTAATCACTTCCTTTTCTAAAACTTCACCTCCAACAAAAACATATTTTAAGCTATTACAAAATAGTGTCTTATAATCAGCAAGTAATAATTTTAAAATTGATGGAACCAACTGTAATACTGTAATTTCTTGTACAAAAATTTCCTTAGTTAAAGATTCTACATCAAAGTGACTTTTATTAGAGTAAAATACTAAGGTACTGTCTTTAACAAGAGCTATCAATATTTCCCAAACTGAGGCATCAAATGCAATAGATGTACGTTGTAAAACACGTTCATTAAAAAAGTTATATGTCTGTTTTAACCACATCATCTGATTATATAAGGCTTGGTGCTCTATCATAACTCCTTTAGGAAGGCCTGTAGATCCAGATGTATATATTACATACACTAGATCATTTCCTTCACTCACACGCACGCTATTCTCTTTTAAAGAATTTTGTAGCTCTTTCCTCACATCTTCATCATCTAATAATACAAAATCTCCTTTGTATCCTCTAAACTTCTCTTTTAACTTCTCAGAGGTGATTAATACAGGTGCCCCTGTGTCTTCTAACATATATTGTAATCTTTCTTCTGGATATTCAGGATCTAATGGAACATAAGCACCCCCAGCTTTTATTATCCCTAAAATCCCTATAACCATTTCTATTGATCGATTCAAACTCAATCCAACTAATGTCTCTCTTCCAACTCCTTTCTTCCTTAAATAATGCGCCAACTGATTAGCTCTTTCATTGAGCTCTTGGTAAGTAAGTTGCATATCTCCATATACTACCGCAATACTCTCTGGACTCCTTTCTACCTGTTCTTCAAAAAGATCCTGTACAGTCTTATCCTTCGGATACTCAACTCTTGTTTCATTCCACTCAACCAGTATCCGGTATCGTTCCTCTTCACTCATTACCTCATAACTACCCACCTCATCCTCAGGAGATACAACAATACACTCCAATACCCTTTCAAACTGTTCTCCTATCCGTTCAATCGTCTCTCTACTGAAAATATCTTTTAAATATTCGATACCTAAGAACATCTTATCATCTGCCTCATGCACAAATACCGATAAATCAAATTTTGCCTGTCTAAATATAACGTCTAACTCTTCTATATTTATATCTTGTAATTTAATAACATTATTACCAGCATTCTGTAATACAAACATCACTTGAAATACAGGATTCTGATTGGTCTTCCGTGTAATATTCAGATTATCTACTAATTGTTCAAAAGGTATGTCTTGATGACTATATGCTCCAACCGTTGTTTCTTTGACTTTCCGTAATAATTCTCTAAAACTCATCCTTGGGTTAATTTGGGTTCTAAGCGCTAACGTATTTATAAAAACTCCTATAAGTCCCTCTATCTCCTTATAGTGAC
>CAZIIC010000093.1:0-1550 GCA_964539195.1 uncultured Candidatus Saccharibacteria bacterium | reverse complement strand
TCTATTATAATTTGCATAGCACCTTGCACGGAATTTCTATATTCCGGTAATGTATCATACAAATCAATTGCGATTTCAATATCAAGATTACTGTTGTATATCTCCATCATATAAATAGAATTGGCTGTATGAACAATAACATCCCTTAAAATATGTAAAACAGGAATTGAGAGTTCACTTGTAAGCTCAAGCAAAACAGGGGATTTTGTAATATCTGACTCTAATTGGAATCTTTTTTTTAACCCCAAGGCATAATCTGATGCGCAAGCTAAATCCGAAAACCGATCTAACTCTTTGACAAACTTGCCTAACTCTTCAACCTCTGGAATTTCTAAAACATCTGCTACAGGCTGAAGTTCAGATTGGCACTTTAAAAGATCAAGCCCACAATCTTTTATTAATACTTCTGCCGTTTTATTTACCATTCAATATTATACTACAGGATTTCCGATTTTACACTTTGGAAGTACAATATGGACACTTTGTTGCATTAATAGAAATACTCATATCACAATATTTACAATGTTTAGTATTCTCTTTTAAACTTCCATCTTTCTTTTTCCCTTTTATCATTGTCTGTACTTTATATACAAAAAGAAATATTGCAAAAGCAGTTATTAAAAAGATAATAAGCTGATTTATGAAATTACCGTAACCAATAACTGACGCACCTGCTTCTTGTGCTTGTGCTAATGTCTCATATTTTACACCATTAAGAGAAATGAATTGATTACTAAAATCAACACGAGATGTTAGGAATGAAATAGGGGGCATTATAATATCTGAAACTAAGGAATCTATAACTCCTTTAAATGAACTACCGATTACAACACCTATTGCAAGTGATATTACATCTCCCTTAGAGGCAAAATCTTTAAATTCAGAGAAAAGTTTTTTGAACATATGAATACGGATTAAGTTAATATGTTTGATTATTAACTTTTTTGAGAAATGTGTAAAGATAATTAATACAATCTTTCTATTAGTATAGTTTCAACAAACCTTACATTATGAGCTTCTCTCTCGTTTGCTGTTAGAACTTGCGGCATAGTTGTCGAATAACTTGCACTAAATCCTAAACCAAGAACTGTAAACTCAAATTTAATCCCGTTATCTCCAACTGGAAAATAGTCGATTTCAAAAAACACCTCTTTAGCATTCTTTTTAGTAAGATTTGGATCATAAATTTCAAGTCTTCCGGCATCAAGTTCTTTATAGAAATACTTTTGGGCAAGAAAAAACATATTATCGTCTCGATGTGGGAGAACTTGATTCATATAATTTATTAATTCATGTAGTCGACTACTCCGTATCTAATATTTACTAATTCTAAATTTCTATTTACATGCGACAAAGTTGCTTCAACCCATCTTATAACTGAAGTATCTTTGACGGTGAAATTAACAACGATAGTATTATCTTTTTTCCATTCAATTTCTGTTGCTCCTTCAATTGTAACTGTTTGGGGAAAAATAGAAAGTTTTGCACATGCAGTAACTATAAATTGTTGAGCATAACTTAGAGGTATCTCACTCCCATCAGTAAAAATA
>CAZIIC010000092.1:0-1581 GCA_964539195.1 uncultured Candidatus Saccharibacteria bacterium | reverse complement strand
GCAAAAGTTAGTTCATTTGTAGGAGCACTAGTTGTAGATAATTGGACAGGAAATAATGATAAAGAGAAGAACGCTGGTAATCTAGATAGAATATTTTCCTGGATGTTAGGAAGTATGTTTAAGAAAAATGAATCAGTTCAAGTAATTGCATAGACATATGAACAATATTAAAGAAATTAGAAAAGAGAATAAGTACTTACAGAGGGAAATATATTTAAGAATAATTAATTCTAATTACTCTCAAGAAGAGAAAGCTAAATTACAACAAAATTTTACAAATAATTACTATGATATTATTAAGCTTAGTTTTGATATTGGTATTACAAAGGAGAAATTAGAGAAGTACTCAAAACAAATTAAGGATATTAATAATCCATCGGTATTATTAAAAATAGCGAGAGTTGTAGAAAATGAAAATACTTATATACTAATAAATAGATATTTAAGAGAATACTTTAATCTATTATCCCGAGCTTAATCGTTTGAGACATGTGATTCAGTTAAGCAACCATCTTGAGCCAATTTAAGTGTTAGATTGTAATTTTCATCCATTTTTACAAGTACACCATATTCACCGTAGGGAATAACCGTCTCACCTTCAACTCCCATTGCTGAAAATATAGTACCGTGCCAAACCCAATTGCCATTTTCATCTTTAATATAGATATTTGCACTATTTATATCCGGCTCAATTCTTAGCCACGAATTTCTAAGATTTGCATCTGCGAATTCATTAGTGGATTGAATTGCCGTTAAACCAGTTAGATATGTAGACGTAAATTTTGAAAGATTGTATGTAAAAACTTGCACTTCCTTACCCGTAATATCCAGTACTCCACAGAATGACTCTGGATTTAAAACGGTAGGTTGTTGAATTCCTTTTCCTGCTGTTGACTCAGCCTGAGCGCCACAACCAGTCGCGATCAGAGAGAGTAATAAAACTGGGATTACAGCTTTCGAATACTTCATACCTATATCTGCTCAATCATTAATATTGAATCATCAATAAGTCCAAACTTTATTAATTCCTGCCATACAGCTTCAGTAATAAATGGAATCATTGGATGCATAATCTTAAGATTTTCTCTAAGAATATAAACCAGCTCTGAGAGCAATTGTATTCTCTTTTCATTTCCAACTTCTAAAGTAGAAATCTCTTTCTTAACTTCTTCTATCCACTTATCACAATACTCTCCCCAAAAGAACTCTCTTATTTCCTCAGAAACCAAATTAAACCTATGATTTTCATAATGCTTCTTAACTGACTCAATATGCTCAAGCGTTAGTTTAACTCTCTCTGATTCCAAGTTACTATTTTTCAAATACTCATATACTTTTGTAACTTCTTCTTGTTCAATATTCATCATCACAAACCTACTTGCGTTCCAAATCTTGTTTATGAAGTTCCTATTTCCTTTAATCTTCTCTTCTCGAAGCGGAGCATTTGAACCTGGAAGAGCATCTGTAAAATACCAAAGACGAAGTGCATCTGCTCCATATTTATCAAACAACTCTACAGGTGAAACCGTATTTCCTTTTGATTTAGACATCTTTGTTCCATCTGGAGCATTGATAATGCCA
>CAZIIC010000091.1:0-1644 GCA_964539195.1 uncultured Candidatus Saccharibacteria bacterium | reverse complement strand
AGTATGTATACAAGATGGTTAACAATACCTCTTGCAATAATGCAATCATTTGTAATCTACTCTACATTAAGAGGATTTGGACTTGTAACCGAACTCAACGATTTAACACTTGCTGCTATGATTGCAACATTAACAGCTGGATCGATAATTATGATGTGGATGGGTGAATTGATTTCTGAAAGCGGAGTGGGTAGTGGAAGCTCATACTTAATCTTCTTAGGAATTCTTTCAGGTATTCCAGGAAACGTAATAAATAACTTCAGAGTTATGGACCCAACTCAACAGGTATCTTTTGTATTACTTAACATTGCACTTGTTGCCTCTGTCGTTCTAATATCAGAAGCTGAGCGAAGAATTAAAGTATCATACTCTCGAAGAGTTAGAGAAGGTGGAGCTATGGATAGTCATATACCATTGAAATTAACTCAATCTGGAGTAATGCCTGTAATCTTTGCAATCTCATTGCTATCATTCCCTCAACTACTCGCTCAATTTATGTTGAGTAGAAATATAAGTGAAAGTATTAACTGGTGGTCAAACTGGACTATAAGCACGCTTGCAAACCCATATGTACAAAACATAGGCACATTTGTATTGGTAATAGCATTTTCACTTTTCTATGTAACAGTAGTCTTTGATACTGATGAAATTGCTCAAGATTTGCAAAAACAAGGAGCATTCATACCAGGTATTAGACCGGGAAAAAGTACATCAGCATATTTGAGAAGTACATCGTTAAAATTAACAGCAATAGGTGCTGTAATATTGGCTTTCCTTTCCGTTCTTCCAACAATATTGCTCGAAGTTGGATTCCTACAATCTATTATGATTACAGGTACAGGATTTTTGATTCTTGTTGGAACTGCACTTGATATTAGAAGACAATTGAAGTCCCTTGCAGTTGTTAGAGATTACAAACGATATCTTTAAATTTATATTTTTCAACAATGAAAACTATACTTTTCCACGGACAAGCTGGAAGTGGTAAGGACACTCAGGTAGAGATGTTGTTAAAGAAATTCCCAGTAGAGAGAATTGCCACAGGAGATATGTTTAGAACTATGAAAGATGAGGGTAATGAGTACGCTATGGAACTATCACTAAAGATTGATGAAGGGATTTGGCCAACACCTGATGAAACCTATGCACTTTTTGAGTTCTGGTTAAAGAGATTTGATCCAAAAAAAGATTGGATACTCATCTCTGTTGCAAGATACGCAGAGCAAATTCCATATTTAGATGAAGTACTTGAAAAATACAATAGACCTCTTGATATAGTTATACATTTTCAACTTGAAGAAGAAGTTGCACTAGATAGGCTAGCGGGCCGATCAATCTGTCCAAAGTGTCAGGGTACATATCATCCAAAGCATAAACCTGAGAAGGTTAAGGGTGTCTGTGACCTATGTGGTGGTACACTGAAGGTTAGGGATGATGATAAGCCAGAAAGTATTAAAAAAAGATTCGAACAATATGCAAAAACCGTACAATCATGGAAAGATGAATATTCTAAAAGAGGAATATTATTTGAAATAGATGCCGCTGGAAGTATTGAAGATATAAATAAAGAAGTAATTAAAACATTAGGATATTAATGAAACAATACGTAGATATAGATAAAATTGAAAAAATGAGAAAAGCAGG
>CAZIIC010000090.1:0-1657 GCA_964539195.1 uncultured Candidatus Saccharibacteria bacterium | reverse complement strand
GAGTTGAATTGCGGTGGAACCACTTGTGCGAGCAGATAAGGTAGGTTTTCTGCCTTAAATGCTGCATTGATAACTTCTACGCTGTTTACTTCTCTTTTATGAGGGCGGGGGATTGAAATAGGTTGGTTTTGTCCAGCTTTAAGTGACTCCAACAATGCATTTTCGGATTCGCCCCAAGTTAAGGAGAAGATCTTATTCTAGTCTGTGTTGACGATTGAACAGGACCATCCGTCATGCTTCTTGTGATAGCCCGCGACCGTGAGTTCGAGCCTTACACCATCTTCCGTGACAACATATCCTGCCTCGGCAAGCATTGTCACTGCTTGGGCAAGAAGTTTTTCTTTGATTTCTTGTATTGGCTGTATAGGTTTCATCTGAATTTTGGTTAAGTGTGTTAGAAAGGCTACAATTGGGATGATTTTAGTCTTTCTTCCTCACTCAACCAGAGTAAAAAGTACTACTCATGATAAAGTAACACCTTTTGCCTGTTTGTCAACTAATGTTCTGTGGGTGGGAGGATGTACGAAAGGGGATTTGTAAGCCTTTATAAATCAAGTCTCACTCCAAAAGCCTTCTCAATCAATAATTTCTGATCCATCGGTATCGGATTGTCTTTACAATTATTCACATGCTGTACTGTATAGGGAACACTGTTTGATTGTAATAATCTTCCCAATCTCCCTATTTTGTAAAAAGGGATAACTCCATTTGATTCAATTTGCTTACTCTGAATAGTATAAGAGACATGCGAACTGCAATAAAATCTTGTGAATCTTTTACCACGGTTGTATAAATCGAATGTGGCAAGAATGTTCATATTCGAGATTTCGGTGTATGAAATAGAGCTATAAAATATATCAACAGTGTGTATCTTGGTTGTTGTAAAGATATCAAAGCGGAGTAGAGATATCAGAATTAAAATAAGAGAAATTACAAATAATATACTTCTTCGTATCTTTATTCCTAGAAAAACAGTTGAACGCGAGTCAGAGTGCTCTTTTTTCGATTTTAGTTTCCAAGCTAAAGCAGAGCTCAATAATATTGTACCAATAATGTATAAACTTGCTCGATTGATTATGGAAATAAAAGAGTTATCAGTTTCAAAAATTAGATTTACTAGTCCGTCTGTAAGAGGTCGTTGTACTAGCCAAAACAATAGGGAAAATAAAAGTGTAATAAAAAAGTAGGGTAAATTATGATTCCTGTTTTTCATAGTTAAATGTTAACATGCAAGGTTCGAACTGACTATCAGGTAACGAAAAATAACCCTTTGAGTATGTTAAATGTATAATTTGACCAAAATCCTCCAATCTTATATATGACGAGAAATGCTTATTTTATAAGGGTATTATTGAATAATGGTATAATTTCTCAAATTCCAAATTATATGATAATATTTAAACATCGTTGCAAATAAAGGCTTTTTTAGAATATATATCAATATCAATTATATGACTTCCTATAGAATAATCCCCATAACTACTACAATCTTGCGAAGGGACTGGCTTAAGAAATTAGGTGGTGTTGAGAGTGTATCAGTGAGAAATAAAGAGTGGATGACACTACTTGAAGAGGATACTCGAAACTCTCTGATGATTGAGGGTTATTTTGTGAGTCGGGCTGAGATTAAAGATATAATAAATAATCCAAAATATAC
>CAZIIC010000089.1:0-1682 GCA_964539195.1 uncultured Candidatus Saccharibacteria bacterium | reverse complement strand
GTGATGAATTAAGAACTTTATCTATACTTGATAGAGAATTTGTAGATAGCGAACCTACATATAAAGCATTAGACTCAAGATATGGTAATTTTGTAGAGAAGATTATTGAAATTATTGATTAATATAAGGAATTAATCAATTAAGTATTTCTCAATCTCAAGTATACCTTCAACTGCCATTCCAGCTGCAGTTACTGCCTGTCTAAATTCATGATCTACACAATCACCTGCGGCAAATATTCCTTTAATATTTGTACTATGTCTATATTCAAGTGGATATTCACTTACTTGAGTCTGACTTACTAAAGCTTGTTCTCTTGTCACTATGTAACCTTTTTCATCAAGCTGTACACCTGAATCTTTCAAAAAAGAGGTAGCAGGTGTATGACCAATTGCCAAGAAAACCCCATCTAATTCAATCTGCGATTGAATACCTTTTGAAATTAGTTTTAACCCAGTTACCTTCTCATCTCCTAATACTTCAGATACTTCTGTTTCAAACATTATTTTAATCTTAGGATTATTCATTACCTTCTCTTGCATAATCTTTGAAGCTCTAAACTCATTTCTTCTATGTATTAGAACAACTTCTGTTGCAAACTTAGAAAGAAATAGGGACTCTTGCATGGCAGTGTCACCACCACCTATTACAGCAACATTCTTTTCTTTAAAAAAGAAACCATCACAAGTTGCACAGGCAGACACTCCTTTTCCTCTTAATCTCTGTTCTGATTCTAATCCTAACCATTTGGCATCTGCTCCTGTTGTAACCAAGAGTGATTGGGTATTAATTACGCTTCCATCTGAACATGTAATTGATATGGAATCATTCTCTCTTTTAACATCAACAACATTTGCAGATAGAAATCTTGTTCCAAATCTAAGTGATTGCTTCTTAAATTGATCCATTAGTACAGGACCTAATATTGGATTTTCATAACCAGGATAGTTCTCAACCTCTGTAGTTAACATTAATTGACCCCCAGCTATTCCTTCAATTACCAAAGGGTTTAGCATTGCTCTAGATGCATAAATTGCAGCAGATAGTCCTGCAGGTCCACTCCCAATAATTACTGTCTTTTCCATGGATACATATTACAAATTTAGAATGTGTTAATCAATACCTATTTCAATTTAGTATGTGATATATTGTAATTAATGTCAAAACGAAACAACGAATCAATAATCAGAAATCTAGTATTTGGTATTCAAGATAGCTTTGGTTCTACCGTTGGTTTTCTTTCTGGGGTTGCAGTTAGTGGTATATCTAGAGAGACCCTACTATTTACAGGAATACTCCTTATCTTTGTTGAAGCGTTTTCAATGGCACTGGGAAGTTTAATTTCGGAGCATGTAGTATTAGAATCTAGACAAAAGAAATCATTACCACTTTTTAATTCCTTTGCAGGACCAATTACAATGTTTTTAGCCTATGTTTTAAGTGGTCTTGTACCTCTAGCTCCTTACATTCTTTTCTGGGGGCCTTACAGCTTGATCATTTCTATATCAGTATCATTAGTTACATTAGCTATTGCTGGGTATATTAGTGCAAGAATATACAAAATATCTCCGATACATCATATTAAAGAGACATTACTCATTAGTGTAATAGCAATAGGAGTAGGAGTGCTTGTAGGGAAATTGTTTCCGAATGCATAAAGCAGATTAGATTTAAACTTCTAT
>CAZIIC010000088.1:292-1717 GCA_964539195.1 uncultured Candidatus Saccharibacteria bacterium | reverse complement strand
AAGAAGACATAGGAGAAGAAGTGCATGATAATGTAGATCAGTTCTTTAGAGTCGAAAAAGGGCAAGGAAAGATTGTAATGAATAATGTTGAAACACCTATTGAAGACGGAAGTGCAATAGTAGTTCCAGCAGGAACAAAGCATAATCTAATTAATACTTCAGATACAGAAGACCTAAAACTTTATACAATATACTCACCAGCAAATCACCCAGAAGGAACGATTCATGTTACAAAGTTAGAAGCAGAGGAATATGAAAAGAGTCATCACTAATCAATCTGTAATACACCTTCTTGTATTCTAAATACTCTATCTATATTCATCTGTTCAATAGAGTACACATCGTGAGATATTAGAAGTACAGCTCCCTTAAAGCTATCGATACACTTTTCAACAACTTCTTTTGTTTCAATATCAAGATGTTGTGCAGGTTCATCAAGTATTAGGAATTGATACTCTTCTTTTTCACTTCGTTCTGAAAACAATGAAAACTTTAATCTAGCTTGCTGACCAGGTGACAAAAGTCTAACTGGTTTTAAAAGATCGTCCTGGGTAAATAGGTACCTCTCAAGAACTTTAGGTACTTGATAATATGAGTAGTTAGTATTCTTTTGATAATAATCAATTAGTCTATCTTCTTCTTCCATTGGTTTTTGCTTCTGTTCAAAGTATCCAATTCTGACATTCTCACCAATCTTAATTTGTCCTGAGTCGAATGCTTCTAAACCTAATATACATTTAACAAGAGTAGTCTTTCCAACACCATTTTGACCAAATAGCCAAATCTTTTCCTTACCTCTAAGTTCAAAATCAATATCTTCAAGTACAATTCTTTCACCATAATGCTTCTTAAGATTACTTACTCTTAATACTAGCTTTTGATCATGTACACTCCCAGCAATATTAATTTGAGCGTATGCTTTCTTCTCATATTTATCTACAGTTCTTTTAGTTACTTCTCGATCAAGACGTTTTTTAGCCGCTTCTGTTGCATTACCACTTCTTGATCTAATAATACCTACTTGTGCTTTCTTAAGAAGAGTTTCAAGCTTTTTCTTCCGTTCAATGAACCGATTATATTCCATCTCTTTCTTTTCAATCCAAGTCTGTTTTAGAGCTATGTAACTATCGTAGTTACCCTTAAACCTTAGAATTTGAGTCTGATCTATTTCAAGTATATGGTGAGCAAAACTATTTAGAAGATCTCTATCGTGAGAGATGACAATAACAGTACCTCTAAATGAATTAAGGAAAGTTTTAAGCCATGAAATACCTAAAATATCTAAATGGTTAGTAGGCTCATCCATGAGAAGAGTAGTGGGGTTCTCGTAAAGAATACTTGCAAGCTTTAACCTCATTCTTTCACCACCTGAAAGGTTATCAATCAGTTCATAAATATCAACATCAAGTCCAAGTTGACTTAATA
>CAZIIC010000088.1:0-282 GCA_964539195.1 uncultured Candidatus Saccharibacteria bacterium | reverse complement strand
ATCCAATCTTCTCATTATCTACAAGTATCTTTCCTTTTGTTGGGTGTAACTGACCAGTCATAATTTTAAGAAGGGTAGATTTACCAGTTCCATTTCTACCAATTAATCCAATCTTCTCACCACTTGAGATGGAAAAGTTAATATTTTTAAAAAGTATTTGATTGTTAAATTCCTGAGACAAGGAAACTCCTTTAATCATATATACATTATACAGTATCCCATAATTTAAAAACGAACAATATATTTGCCTCTTTTTTAGAAAACAGATATAAAGTAAGTAAG
>CAZIIC010000087.1:0-1740 GCA_964539195.1 uncultured Candidatus Saccharibacteria bacterium | reverse complement strand
AGTAGGCAATGATGGCGGAGAAGGGGCAAAGCCTTCCATAGCACCAGCACCTGATGAAAAGGACTTAATGTACTATCCTGGTTACGAAACAGGAGGTGACGGAAGTATGTTAATAAAGAATGCTTCAATTGCTATAACCGTTAACGATATTGATAATACAATTGCATCAATAAAGTCACATGTTGAAGGTGTAAAAGGTTTTGTACAATCACTTTCAGACAGTGGAACTGATAATGAAAGAGCTTCAAGTATTACAATTCGAGTTCCATCATCAGAGTTTGATAAAACAATGACTAAACTCAAAGAACTTTCTGTTGAAGTTGTATCTTCATCAGAGGGTAGTGATGATGTATCAGGAACATATAAAGATATTGAGACTAGATTAAAGACTCAAAAAGCATTAGAGAAGCAATTATTACAATTGTTAGATAAAGCAACAAAGATTGAAGATATACTTACACTTCAAAAAGAATTAGCAAATGTTAGAAGCGTTATTGAATCATACGAACTAGAACTTAAGAACTACGATCAACAAGTAGATATGTCTACAATATATATAAAACTGTCTAAGGCATCTGAATCACTTGATGTTAATGGAGAGGCGTGGAAACCATTCGGAGTGTTTAAAGAGGCTTTAGTATCCCTTGTAGGGTTTGCAAAAGGTGTTGTTAATGTAAGTATCTGGGCACTAGTATTCTCCCCAGTAATATTAATACCTGCAGGAATAGTATGGTTAGTAACAAGAAGAAAAAAGAACTTATAAGATGGATTTTAAAATCCTTGTAGATGTTGTAAGCGGAGACCCTGATGTCGTTTATGAAGGTTTAAGTACGACAGGTGTCGTCTTTGATAGTGTAGCCAGTCAAGTCTACTATGATATGGTAGTGATTATAGATGAAGAACTAAAGGATCCCGGCGCTTTAGATTTATACAAAAAATTACTTAGAGTTACCCATCCTGAAACTGAATTTCTCTATATTCATCCTTCAGGATCAGGTTTAAAGGAGCAAGGTAGTAGATTCTACTCTTTAGGAGTTTCACCATACAACTTTTCAGGATGTGTGGTAACCCGAGTTAGTGAATTTATACATGAATCCAGAGTTACTAGGGATGGAGATATGTTAAAGAATAAATAGATAATTACTTGTAATTCGTATTTAACTAATCCCTGTCTTATAGTATAATCAAGCGTAATAATGTTAACCATTGTTACATGAACACCAGATATGTATTTTGTGATTCCATTGAGAATGAATCACAAGCTAGAGAATTTGTCGCTCAATATCCAAATCGATCTGTATTTATGGGGACAGTTGATTCCCGTCATATGTTTAAACCTTCCTATGTCGTGATTATATTTACAAGTGAAAATACTTGTTTAATTAATAGCTTACTTTCAAACATAGTCGCTGAAGCAGGATTAGTGTTATTAACTCAAGATGGAATTGAATTTTCAAATGTTTCTGTTGAAGGTATTCCAAGAAGGAAAATGGCTGAAAAACACTCGGTATAAGTAATTAATGATTCGTTTCTTTATTCACTTATAATTCACAAGTAGAAATGTTAGCAATGATATCTAATATATGGCCTAGCATTATCACATTCTTTTCCGAACACATCTCGGAGACTATTTTCCTGCTTTTCTAAATCATATCTCGTTTCATTATGCCTTAGTACTGCACCAGTTTCAGCGTCTACTGTCATAAATAAAGCACCATTCCATAAGTGTGGATTATATCC
>CAZIIC010000086.1:0-1762 GCA_964539195.1 uncultured Candidatus Saccharibacteria bacterium | reverse complement strand
GCTACTGTTCCAGTCTTAGGGTTAGGCATTAATCCTTTAGGTCCTAATTCTTTTCCAAGTACTGCAATCTTAGGCATAACTTCAGATGTTGCAATTGCAATATCAAAATCAACTTTACCAGCTTGAACTTCTTTTACTAAATCCTCAAGTCCTGCTTTATCAGCTCCAGCGCTTAATGCTTTTGCTACGTTATCAGGAGTTGTGAATACATATACTTTTTTCTCTTTACCTGCGGAATAGGGGAGAGCAATTGATCCTTTTACTGATTTAGGATCTTTATCCTTAGGTAGGTTTACCACTAAGTGCATCTCAAGTGTTCCGTCAAATTTTGAGTATGAGTTCTTTTTAACTTCTGCAACGGCTTGAGCTAATGTATACTCTACATCCTTCTTCTTTCCTGTTGCTAGTTTTACATATTTTTTTCCTCTTCGTGCCATATTTATTATTCTCTAATGTTATTTGATAACTTCAATACCCATTTGTCTTGCAGTTCCTTCTACGATTTTAGCTGCTTTTTCTGGGTCTGTAGTATTTAAGTCAGGCATTTTTACCTCAATAATTCTAGCAATCTGCTCTTTTGTAATTTTACCAACTTTTTCTAAGTTAGGTTTTGCTGATCCTTTAGTAATTTTCAATTCTCTTCTAATGAGTTCTGAGGTAGGAGGAGTTTTAGTTATAAATGAGAATGTTCTATCCTCATAAATACTTAATATTACAGGAGTGAGTACACCCATATTCTCTCTGGTTTTCTCGTTGAACTTTGTACAAAACTCAGCTGTAGAGATTCCATACGGTGCTAACGTTGGTCCAATTGGAGGAGCTGGTGTAGCCTGACCTGCAGGTATTAATAATTTTAATTGTTTGAATACTTTTTTTGCCATTTTTTATATTTTACTAATTTGAGAAAATTCTAATTCAACTGGTGCTTCTCGTCCTAAGAAGGAGATCAATACCTTTACCTTACCCTTAGTTGGATCAATTTCTTGGACTGAACCAATGAAATCAACAAATGCTCCGTCAGTAATTTTTACTGCTTCGCCAACACTAAACGAGCTCTGGTAGCTAGGTTGCTCAACTTCCATGAACTTCATGATTGCTTTTACTTCGTTTTCAGGAAGAGGCCTGGGATATCTATCAGCTTTAACAAAGCCTTTGACACCCTCCGTATTAGCAATTAAAGCCCACGTTTCATTATTTAAATCCATGTTAATCAAAATATATCCAGGAAATATTCTTTCCTCTTTAATATTTTGCTTACCACCTTTAACAACTATCTTTTTCTGTGTAGGGATTAGTACTTGTGAGATTTTATCGTCACTGCTAGTAGCTTCAGCTCTTTGACTGATTGCTTTTGCAATACTATTTTCGTGTCCAGTTTGTACTGTAAGTACATACCATTTCAAGTTCTTGTTTTCAGCTTTTTTTGCCATTTATGCACAAATTACAAAATTAAATCTCTAACTCTACTAAGGAAAATATCTAATCCAAGTATTAACATTGTGATTATACCACATGTAATTAAAGTATATACAACCAGGTTTAACAAAGTATTTCTACTTGGCCAGGTTGTAGCTTTTAATTCTGCTAATATTTCTTTAAATATCTTCATCATATTCTTTATCCGTATGGCAGGCCCACGGTGATTCGAACACCGAACGACGGTTTTGGAGACCGTAGTTTTACCATTGAAACTATGGGCCCAGGTCTCTAAATTAATTACTTAACCTTCGTTTCCTTATGTGCTGTGTGCTTTTTACAACTA
>CAZIIC010000085.1:0-1806 GCA_964539195.1 uncultured Candidatus Saccharibacteria bacterium | reverse complement strand
CAGATTCTAGTTCAGTATTTATCGAATCCCCTAAAGGAAATGTATTTTTCTCAGGAGATTATAAAATTGATGACACTCCAACTAACGAGCCATTAATAGATAGAGAACTGTTTAAGAGTCTAAGAGGAAAGATAGATTTAGCTCTGCTTGAAAGTACTAACGCCTATAGAGAAGGAAAAGCTCAATCAGAATCAATAATCTCACAAAACCTTGAAAGAGTTATTAAAGCACATAACGGAAGAGTCATTGTTGCAGCGTTTGGATCTCTTGTCACGAGAATATACTCTTTAATGAAGATTGCTCAGAATACAGGAAGAAAAGTTGTTGTAAACGGAAGAAGTTTAGTCATGAACCTAGGAATAGCTAGAGACCAAAGATATATCGATATTCCTGATGACTTAGTCATCGATCCAAGAGACATGAAGAAGTTTCCTGATAATAAAATACTTATCCTTTCTACAGGAGGACAGGCTGAAAGATATGCAACATTAAATAGAATCGCACTTGGAGAACATAAAGACATTAAAGGTAAAAAAGGTGATCTTGTAATTATGTCTTCCTCTGAAATCCCAGAAAATGTATCAAAAATTGAAAGAATGACAGACAGGTTAATCAGACAAGGTCTTGATCTTCTAAAAAACTCTGAAGAAGAAGTACACGCTAGCGGTCACGGATTAAAAGAAGATATGAAAATATTCTATGAATTAATAGAACCAAAATTTGTAATGCCAGTTCATGGTAGCCTCACATTTAGATATCAAAATAAAAAGAACTATGTGTCTTGGGGACATGACCCTGAAAAGGTTTTGTTAACTGATGACGGTGTAGTTTGGCAATTTGATGGAGTTAGATGGAGTAGGGGGACAAATATTGAATCAAAGCCAATGCTAATTGACGGACTTGGAGTTAGAGATGTAGGGGATATTGTACTCAGAGACAGAAAACAATTAGCAGAGTATGGAATGTTCATAATAATCTTAAACTTAAGTCAAAAGACAAAGCAGTTAATAGCAAATCCTAAATTTGTATCAAGAGGATTCATATACATGAAAACCGGACAACAGCTATTAAGAGAGATAGATACAATAGTTAGAGATACACATAGAGAGTGGATGCGATTTAAAGATAAAAGGATGGATGTTTTAGTTGAAGAACTTGAAAAACGAGTTGCAAAGCATATATATAAAAAGACAGAACGAGAACCTATCATTATCCCAACAATAATATAAAAGATTTTGTATGGACTATATTTTGACCAGAGACAACGCTACGCTGGACGAAGTTAAACCTAAAGATAGGGTTGACGGATATCCGTTAAATACGCCTAAACATAAAAGGAGATTCTACGAATCTATACCAGGACTTGTAACTTGGCTCTTCATCCTTTCTCCATTAATTGTTTCAGTATTAGGAATACCTGAAATACTTGTCTTCTATATAACATTTCTCATGGTGTTCTGGACTCTTAGAGCCTTTAGATTTGTATATGGATTGGTATTGAGTACTTCAAAGATGAGTAGGGATATAAATACGGATTGGGTAGGAATGCTAAAAAAAGAATACCCATCACAACTTAATGAGCTGAACTATGTATATCTATGTCCTACATATAAAGAAGATTATGGTCTTCTAAGAGAGAGCTTCAAAGCAATGGTAAGTTCAGATATTGGAGCCTCAAAAATCACAGCAATACTTGCAACAGAAGAACAGTTTAAAGATCAGCAATTAGACTCATTTAGGAAATTAAAAGAAGAATTTGGAGATCAATTTAAAGAAATGTTATGCATAGTTCATCCTTCAAATATC
>CAZIIC010000084.1:0-1811 GCA_964539195.1 uncultured Candidatus Saccharibacteria bacterium | reverse complement strand
TGATTTAGACGAAACAACTTTTCTTAATTGGTGGTTTACAGGAGAAATATTACAAGAAAAGGTTATTAGTTTCTGTACTGAGAAAAGATTAAAAGGTATTAAGGTCTTTATAGTCTCAAACAACTTTAAAGAAAGAGTTGAATATTATGAAAAGGATATACCTGCAATGTTTGAGAATGTAGATAAGGCATACTTTAGTTACGAAGTTGGGTATGTAAAACCTGATCCTGAGTACTTCAAGCTTGTTTTAAAAGAGAATAATCTTAAAGCTGAAGAAGTTATATATATTGATGATTCAGAAAAGAATTTAGAATCAGCTAAAACATTAGGTATTAGAGTATTTAATAACTTTGATGATGCAATTTTAGTAAAGGAATAGTTATTTCTACTTCTTTGATATTACAAAAGTTGATGCTATTTTATCTGCGATACTAAAATCTTTTTTACTATTTTCAACGGTCACTATTAATCCTTCAACCTGATCTAATCCACAAACAGCTTTAATAGTTTGATCTCCTTCTTTACATGTACCTACTAGTGTTACTTCATTACTGTATACAAATAATTTTGGAGTATTTTTAGCTTGGTAATCGTTTTGAACTCTATACAAGCCTTCTATCATTGAAGATTCAATTTTTGTATGATTTTTCAATGCAGATTGTAAACCGAACTGAGCGAGTGTGAAAGTGATTACAGTTGTTCCTGTCGTATCGTCTTTATACGTTATAAAGAAAGTTTTATGTTTATAACAACCCCTTGTCCCTTACGTGCTTCAACACCCACATTTTTTGTTACATACTTTACTGGCTCTGTTACGAGAGTTTCTTCCATTGGCTCTTCCTCTGGTTGGAGAGAGTCTACAGTACCTGTTGGAGGATTAACTTCATCGTCTTTAGGTGGTATTACTACATTGCCATTATTTGAAGCTGAAGGCTGAACTAATGTAAAAATGTTTGGGTTTAAGTAGTATAAAACACTTAAAGTTAATACAGCACCCAAAAGTGCTCCCATTAAAACACTTAGTATTATTACGATTGGGTTATTTACCTTTTGAACAATTGTTTGAGGTGTTTGAGTGACTGTTGGGGGGTTAAATGTTGGTTCCATATTTATTTTGTAAAATTTATCCCTATATTATATTCTTTTATATATCGTATAATCAAATATATTTAACTACCCAAATGTATATATATGAAAACAGTATTAATTACAGGTGCTAATTCAGGGTTTGGATATTTAACTGCTCTTAAGTTTGCTAGGAATGGATATAAAGTATATGCCACTACTAGAGATTTAGAAAAGGAGGGAGTTAAGAAGCTAAATGAAATAGCTAGAAACGAGAATCTCTCAGTTGAGTGGTTGGTACTTGATGTTACAAATAGTGCTCAGATACTTGAATCAACCAAACATATTGAGTCACTTGATGTGTTGGTAAATAATGCAGGATTTGGACTTGTTGGACCAATTGAAGGATATAGTGAGGATGATTTTCATATTCAACTTGATACAAATCTTGTTGGTGCACATAGAATGATAAGAACATTTTTGCCTTTAATGAAAAAAGCAAAAAGAGGAAAGATAATTAATGTTGCTTCTATTGCCGGAAAAATCACCTTCCCATATTACGGATTATACTCAGCCTCAAAATATGGACTAGAAGCATATACAGAAGTATTAAGATCTGAAGTTAGATCATTTGGAATTGATGTTTGCTTGATGTCATCGGCATTGACCAAACCAAAATACAAAATGGTTATTGACGAATATTTCAATAAAATCGCTAGCAAAGACGAGACTTTAACTACGTTAAA
>CAZIIC010000083.1:0-1823 GCA_964539195.1 uncultured Candidatus Saccharibacteria bacterium | reverse complement strand
CCCTATCTCCATCAGATCAGAATCAAGAATATTTCCTGAGAATTTCACGGTCATCACAGCAAGTCAAAATGATCAGATCTCCAGTTCAAATCCAGAATTAAAACATGGAATATTCAGTTATTACCTAATGAGAGGTATGGAAGGTGATGCTGATACTGACAAGGATGGAAAAATCACGCTAGGTGAAATGCAATCCTATCTGGTTGAGAATGTTGGAAGGCAAGCTGGAATGATGAATCGCAAACAAGAACCTCAGTTAATTGGCGATGCTAATAGAGTGTTAGTTGGACGATAATCTTCAATTTTTTGAATACTATGGGGAAAAAACTTACGCATAATGAGTGGATAAAGCAAGCTACGGAAAAGTGGAATGATTTATATGACTACAGCAAAGCAGAATATAAAAGCTCTAAAGAAAAACTTACTGTAATTTGTAAAAAACATGGACCATGGCAAGTGATGCCCGTAAATCATGTCAGCGGCGGAAAAGGATGTCCAATCTGTGGATTAAATAAAAACAAACAAAATCTCATAAAACCTGTTGGAAAATTCCTAGAAGAGGCAAGAGCGATACACGGAAATCTTTATAAATACGATTTAACCAATTATCAAGGTGCCAAATCAAAAATAGAAATAACTTGCGAACACCATGGATTGTTTCTACAGTCCCCTGAGGTTCATCTTAGACCTTCTGGATGTCCTAAGTGCTCAAAAAATAATCGCTCTACTAACGAACGAGAATCTTCAATTACTGATGTTCAAAAACGAATCAACGATGCATCTGATGGAATTGTCTCAATAATAAAAGAATCATTTTCAAATATAAATTCAAAATCTGATTTTCATTGCAAAATCCATGGATTCTATAAACGTCTTGTTAATAGTGCTTTATATTCAAAGCATCCATGCTTAACATGCGCAAAGCAATCTAAGGAAAATTCTGTTGTTGATATTAGTGTAATTGGATCTAAAATTATTGAAAGTTTTGGAAAACTTTACTCTTTCAAAATTATAGCTGCTCAAAATTTAAGAAATACGAAAATACAGTTTATATGCAATCAGCATGGTGAGTTTATAATTTCTTATTCTAGTCTTGCAAAAAGTCCTGGATGTCCTACTTGTTCAAGATTAAATTCACAATCTGCACGAACAATAGGACTTCAAAAGAAAAATGCGGAAACCCTTAAATATCGAACAGAACAATGGATCAATCGTGCAACTCAAATGCATGGGGAAAAGTTTGATTACAGCGAAGTAAAATATTTAGATGCAAAAACTCCCGTAATCATTATTTGCCCTACACATGGACAGTTTAAGCAAATTCCAGATACTCATTTAAAGTCTGGTTGTCGGTTATGTGCTGATGAAGATTTGCTTGGAAAATATTCTGAAAAATACTTCGCCGACAATCCATCAACATCTTTGCAAGACGCTATTTTGTATTACATAAAATTAATTCATGAAGATGAAATATTTTATAAAGTAGGAATCACTACAACAACAGTTAAAAATAGATTTTCAATGACAAAATCTGGTGGAATAAAAGTAGAAATATTATCCACAGCTAAACTTACTTTAATTGAAGCGTTTCGTGCAGAGCAAATCATTCAGAATTCACACGGAGCTAGTTTCAGATATAAACCTATTATCGGGGGGAAATCGTCTCGAGACTTACGAATAGGTCCGACTGAATGTTTTAGCGAACAACTCCCGAATGAAATTATGAAACTATATTTTAGGTGAATATCTACTCACCACAAACTAACCACTTACTCGCCTAAGCTATAATCCTGCGAGCAGTGCCTTAGCCTGCCAGCGTCTCG
>CAZIIC010000082.1:411-1885 GCA_964539195.1 uncultured Candidatus Saccharibacteria bacterium | reverse complement strand
GGATATTTTAGGTCAGTTACATCTGTTTTCCTTTACTCCAAACAATATTCTAAAGCTTTTAAAGTTTTTAAATGATTATCAGCCAGATATAATTCATTATCATACAGTTGTACCTATTGTTCTTTTATTAGAGCTTTGGGCAATTAGAAATAATAAGTTGGTAGTGAACTCAATACATGAGAATCCGGATAAGATGCTTACATATACTGTTGTTAAAAGTGGAAGTATGATGGACATGATTACAAAACGAATAGGTTTTGACGCCTATCTAAGAACACTTTACAGACATACCGACCATATGGTTTCAGTAAATGATTTACACAATCAACCAATTAGAGATTTTGGTTATGATGGCCCTCTTACTACAATTCTTAACGGTAGAGACCTGAATCGGTTTTACAACTTGAAAATCCCTAATATCAAGTCTAAAGATATTAACCTATTTTTTGTTGGATTTATTTCTGAGAGAAAAAATCAAAAGTACTTAGTTGAAGTTATGAAGTATCTTCCAAAGAATTACCACCTCAATATTATTGGCTCACCTATATATAAAGAGTATCAAAAGTCTCTTCCAAAGCTTCCAAATGTTCATTTCTTAGGCCAGATTCCATTTGATAATCTAGCTAAAATATTGGAAGAGCAACATATTTTCGTGTCCGCTTCACTTGAAGAGGCATTTAGTCTTGTAGTTATTGAAGCACTTGCCGCTGGTAAGCCCGTTGTAGGTCTTGAGAATGATACGATGAATAGATTAATCACTAAAGCAAATAATAATGGTGTAAATCTACCTCAAAACACACCTCCTAAAGAATTTGCAAAAGAGATATTAAAAATACAATCAATAAATCAATCTCAATATGTTGATTTAGCAAAGAGAGCGAGAAAAAGTGTTGAGTATCTAAGTTGGGATAGAGCGATGCAACAGTACCAGGAAGTGTATAAAGATATTTTGAAATCTGAAAAAGAAATTAAAGACTCTCAAGATATTGAATATATTTTGTTTGGGTTTGTAAAAAAAAGAATAATTAAAAACCTTTATGATAGGTTTGATAAAGGTAAAAATATTGTAAAGCTTGGAGCAATTGTTTCAGTCGCAGCCCTACTTCTAGCAGGGGTTGCAACAGGTTTTGCAGTTTCTAAAATGGTTAAGAAGAATAAAGTAAGATGAAAATTCTGCATGTTTCAGCATATAAGGAAGGATCCGGTGGAGGAGAAGGAAGAATTAATTGGGAGTTAGCTCGTGAGTGTACCAAAGCTGGAATAGAGTCTAAAATACTTGCTCCTAACGATGCTAATGGATATGGGTTTAAATTTTCTAAAAAAGGTATTTTAGAAGTCATTGAATACCCGTCAGATGTAGTATTAGATTTCATGTGCTTTTTTAAGTTCACATTAACCAATATCAAAAGACTCTATGAGATTCTTGATAAAGTCCATACAGATATTATATACTTTCATACACTTCTCACCTTGA
>CAZIIC010000082.1:0-401 GCA_964539195.1 uncultured Candidatus Saccharibacteria bacterium | reverse complement strand
GTCCCATTGATACTTTTATTAGAATTATGGGCGATCAAAAATTCTAAAAAAATTGTTCACACTATTTATGAAAATCCTAGTAAATTGTTATCTTACGGATTATTCAAAGAAGGTAGTTTTATGGATAAATTTACAAAGAAAATTGGATTAGATTACTACCTCAATACTATCTTTGAAGGTGTTGATTATATAATTTCAGTTAATAACTTACATAATAAAGCCATTGTTGACTTTGGATACAAAGGCAAGCTATCAACGATTTTTAATGGTAGAAATTTAAAGGATTTTAATATCTTAAAAAATAAACCTATTAACAAAAAGCTGATCAAGTTGTTTTTTACAGGTTTAATTTGCCATAGAAAGAATCAATTGTATCTTGCAAGAGTATTGGAGTATTTACC
>CAZIIC010000081.1:1692-1907 GCA_964539195.1 uncultured Candidatus Saccharibacteria bacterium | reverse complement strand
TACTTCTCATTTATATTTACAGTTGTATCTGCTGGATTCTACTTAAGAATATATTTAATATTCTATTTCTTTCCAGACCACAGAATGACTAGTTCTGTATTGGTTAATATGGGATTATATCATAGTTTACGTGTAAAGCGACCCTAGACCTATAAAGTACAGGCATGATATAATTAATACCTTAAATAAAGAAATATTGATACTAAAATGGCAAC
>CAZIIC010000081.1:0-1682 GCA_964539195.1 uncultured Candidatus Saccharibacteria bacterium | reverse complement strand
AGGAAATCTGTTAGAATAGGTTTTGTCAGGGATATAAAAAAAGAATTAGAGGAAGGAATCTGCTTCACAACAGATGAAAAAGATTTAGACTTTGTAAACATAATACAATCTATATTTAAAGATTTTGATATTCCAGTCTTCAGTTTTGAGGAGTATCAAAAGATCGACCAAAGAGAGACTCAAATATTTATTTATGACCCTAATGCAGAATTCCAGCTACCTCAATATATTGGACAAATGCCTAATGCTAGAACATTATATTTCACTAGTGCTGAAATAGCTAAAGATTTAGATACTTCTGAACTTCCAAATTGGGTATTCATCGGAAAACTGAACAATGTTAGAGATTTAGATGAGATAGGGAGTGAATATAGAAGAGTTACTCGAAATACACATGGATGGGGTGGATTAATAAACTTTAAGTAAATCCGCTGTTGCCTTATCAAAGAGCTATTTAAACCTCTTATATACAAAAGTGTAATAACCCATTTTATATCTTTTTAACTCATCAGGAACGCCTGGAAGATTATTAAAGTCTGAATAAGCGATATTATAGAATTCATACTCATTTCGCTCTACATAAAATCTGTATAGATCATCATAATGTCCATCATCCGGAGCGAAAACACCGCAGATACCTAAACACTCAGCTTCAATTAATTTTCTCTCATGATCTTTCAAAACCATTGAACCAACCCCCTTACCTTTTTCGGTTGCACCGATGACACCTAACCACGCATCAGTCATTGGATTAAAAAGCTTTAGAAAGATAGCAGCATGATACGCGCGATTATTTTCATATAATACTAAATCTTCTCTCGTTGAAATTGAAACGATATGGTCAGAAGTACTTTCAAAGAAATGAGTCATTATCCCTGATTATATCCCATAGTTATCTGTCTAACAATCTTTTGGATTAATGATATAATAACCCTAATATGTTTGGATTTAAGAAAAAAGAGGAGATTTTAAAGGTTTGTACACTCTCAGGAACAAACGAAATTGGTAGAAATAGTAGTTTCATTTCATACGGAAACGATATTGTCGTAATTGATGCTGGGTTTTCATTCCCAGGTGAAGAGATGTATGGAATTGACTATCTAATACCTAATACCAAGTATTTAAAAGAGAATGCACGTGACATTAAAGGTATTGTAATTACTCACGGACATTTGGATCACATCGGTGCATTACCATATATGCTACCTGATTTAGGATTCCCAACTATCTACGCTGGTGGATTTGCCGCAGCGATAATAACTGAAAAGTTAAAAGAGTTTGGAATGGATAAGAAGGTAAAGATTAGAGTTGTGAGAAAAGCTGAAAAGATTCAATTAGGAGTATTTGGTATTACATTTTTAGGAGTAACACACTCAATACCAGATTCTAGTTCAGTATTTATCGAATCCCCTAAAGGAAATGTATTTTTCTCAGGTGATTATAAAATTGATGATACTCCAACAAACGAGCCATTAATCGATAGAGAGCTGTTTAAGAGTCTAAGAGGAAAGATAGATTTAGCTCTGCTTGAAAGCACAAATGCATATAGAGAGGGAAAAGCTCAATCAGAATCAATAATCTCACAGAATCTAGAAAGAGTTATTAAAGCACATAACGGAAGAGTCATTGTTGCGGCATTTGGATCTCTTGTTACTAGGATATATTCATTAATGAAGATAGCG
>CAZIIC010000080.1:0-1950 GCA_964539195.1 uncultured Candidatus Saccharibacteria bacterium | reverse complement strand
GAATCTTGTAATTCAAGGTAGATCAAGTGATGCCTTCAGATTGTCTTTTCAAAGTATTAACACTGTTGATGCCAACTGGGGATATGCAAAAATGAAATCAAGAATTGAAGGCTTAAAGGTTGATAAAGTTACGCTAAAGTATGATTCTTCAAAACCTGAGATATCAGCAATAAATGGAGCTACTCTTACAAAATTAGGACAAGGAAACTACGAATTTAACAATATAACAGCGTCTACAATCGCAATGAATTTTGGTGAACCAGTTACATTTAAATATAGTTTTAATAAGACTTATTTAAATGACAGCGAGGAGGAGATAGTACAAGAGGTAGTCTTACCTATTACCGATAGTACACAAACATTAGTTTTAACATCGTTTTCTCCACAACCTGTATCTCAAAGAATTGATTATGATAATAATGTAATTCTTGGATTTAAAGTCGATGCAGGAAAACAAACTGTAGTAAATATTTTAGGATATATCATCAAACAAAAGGAAAACAACCAACAAATGTATAGTGAGATAGATCTTAAAACTGAAGGTTTTTGGAGTCTAACTAACCAATTTGAACGAATAAGGCTTGAAAATTATCTTAAAGAAAAGAAGGCTGAGAAAAATGCAATTAATATTTCAAAGTTTGTCGCTAGTCGTTTTAGTTTACAAGTCGGTAACAGTGATGGTCAAAGTTCTTTTGAAAATGCCTTAAGAATGGGTCCTGATACTGCAATCGGTAGAAAAGACAATGCTATTGCTGAGGATTATGTTGACTTACTTATCGCACTTTTGAGAGAAAATTCAATACCCGCTAGAATGATTGTTGGATATTTACCAAAGTCTCATCAATTTATTTCTGAAGGAGCATTTCATTCGTGGGTTGAATACTACGATGTTAATCAAAAGATATGGTTAAACTTAGATCCATCAACTGCTGATCTATTTAAATCACCTGAATATGACGCAAACAACTCAAATACTGTTAAGCTACTGGTTAGAAGTATGCACTATAATCTACCAAAGCTACCATTTATAACGAATAAGGACTTAGTTATAGAGCCATCAAGTGAAAATATTACTGAGATCTTCAATCCAGAATTGGAAGGAAATATAGTTAGAAACTCAGGAAATACTGTTATAAAGATTGTAACTGGTAATACTTCTGAAATTGTACTCCCAAAAGAGACACTTGAAATTAACCAGGTAGGAAAGACTATTGTTCAGGGTTTAAATGGCAAAAGTGAGGAGTTTGAAATTAAAGCTGGAGAAGTAGTAAATAAAAGCTCTCAGATAAATATTCTCTCGGAATTAATCTTAATACTAATCTTTTTTGTCGTAACAACATTTAGTCTATTTATTTATGCTAAAATAAAACATGACAGATGAGTTTTCGTTACTAATAACAATTGCAATTATTGCCTTCATTTTAGTAATATTTTTACTTGCACTTGCAAATAGTAGATCAGTACCTGAACAGGAGAAGAGTGATATTTTAAAGCAACTTGATGATATTAAATACTCTATGACATTGCATAATCCATCATCAAATAGAGATGGGATTGTAAGGCTTGATGCGCTGCTTTCAAAGTCATTGCAGTTAAAACATAAAAACACACTTAGTTGTGGAGAGAATCTAAAAAAATCTAAGAATATTATTGGTAAAAAGTATTATGAAGAGATTTGGTTTTATCATAAACTTAGAAATCAGATAGTTCATGAGAACGTTGAAATTACAGATTTAAATGCTGTAAATTCATATTCAATATATTCCATTGTTATTAATAAATTGTTAAACTAAAACATTATGAAATACATATTATCAATACTATTATTCCTTCTCTTCCCTTTTGCTACTTTTGCACAAGAAGCTCCTGTAACAACTACTTCCTCCCCTACTTTTGAATACTTGAATGTAAAAGTGACTCCAGATTCCCAATCACCTTGGAATAAGAAGG
>CAZIIC010000079.1:629-2004 GCA_964539195.1 uncultured Candidatus Saccharibacteria bacterium | reverse complement strand
AAAGTTCAGCATATTCATATGAAGTCAATCCAATCTTTGGCTTGATAATTGTACCTAAGATTGGTCTATCATATACATCCAAGTACTTTCTCATATCATCAAGTGTGTATGAAGGGCCATCAAATTGAACCATCATAGCTGGTGGAAACCAGACATCTAGAAGTTTACATCCAAGTAATTCAGCCATTCCAAAGACATTTCCTGCAAGAAATGTTAAGACGTTCTGAACGTTTCCTCCTCTATCAAAGATTACCCACGGATATGCAATATATGCTATTCCATTCTCTTCGTCTAAGTCATATACAACGGCGTCAACACTTTGTGAGTATACTGTTGCAGAACCAACTTTAAGGTTTGATCCTGTTGAAGATTCAGCTGCTAATTCCGTTGCAGCACCTGCAAATGTCTCTGGTGCAGCTACTTTAATCTTAAAGGCGGCTAAGAGGTATTGTCCGTTAAATACCTCTTTATTTCCTAGGTCTAAATATTGTGCTTGCATAAATATGTTTTTTTAAATTTATATCACCTTGATCTGGTCTAGTAGTATACCCAAAGCTTTCTTATCATCATCCGAGAAATCAGATTCAATATCACTTCTTTTAAAGGTTTTAAGTAAGGATGCATAGACAAAGACAAGCCCTATCTTGAATAAATCTTTTCGGTCACTTTCTTCAAGATTAGGTGCTCGTATTTCTTTGAATGGGATAAGAATATCTAAATTTTTATCCATCCTTGTTTCCGTATTGATTAGAAAAGCGACATCGGCAAAATCAAATTTACCTTTGTCAATAAGTGATTTGACCAAACTCTTCTTCAATTCAGCTCCTTGAGGGAGTGTAAATGGATTATCAAGGCTTTCAATTAAATTAGAACCTAGTTTACCATTCAGATACATTTCTGCTCGCTCTGTTGCACTTGGTAACTGCGCTTTAAAAATAGGCGATACTATTTTCTTCAAATGCGGTCTATCAAGAATGGACTCGATTCTATCCTTCTCAGTCATACCTTCTTTATTTGTAATAGATAGTTCTTTAGCAATTATACCGTCAATCACTTTTGCAGATCCTTGATAGTATTTTTCTAAATCAATATTTATATCGTAGGTCTCTCTTTTCCAACCAAATCGAGTTTCAAGCATCTGCGCAAACTTATCTCTAAGTGTTGTTAAGCCACTCAATTCTGCTTGCAGATTTTCGTGTTCACTTTCAACTTTGGCTACTTCTTCAACTAGTGCTAAATATCCCTCTTTCAGAGTTTTAAAATTATCATTCTCTTTTTCAAGTTCTGGTGATATTGTGGCTGCTTCAATAGGAGCGGCAATACTGGCATACTCTGGTAATTCTGTACCACTTATAGCTCCATATCTTTCTTGCGC
>CAZIIC010000079.1:0-619 GCA_964539195.1 uncultured Candidatus Saccharibacteria bacterium | reverse complement strand
ATAGTATTTGATTGCATAGTACATATAAATTACATAGTTTTCATGTAAGTTGCAATACTTGTTATTTCATTCCCCAACTATTATCAAATAAAACCTTTTCTATAGCCGTTTCATATTCAAACATTTCACTCTTCTTAAACCAAAGTTCAATCTCTCTGTTTGCACTCTCAACACTATCTGAAGCATGAATCATATTTCTTGTCGTTCTCTCCTGCCAATTTGCAAGAGGTATTGAATCAGGTGAGTAATCAGCTCTAATTGTTCCAATATCAGCCATTAGAGGACTCGTAACTCCTACCATTTTTCTTACAAATTCAATAATGTGTGGACCTTGAAGTACAATAGCTAAAACTGGACCCGCAACAAGATAGTCCATATTCCAATCTCTAATTCTCATACCTATTTTCATTGGATCATTTTCTGTTAAGGTCTCACCTCTTTCTTTAGCCACAGTAATTGTTTTATTTCCCATACCCATCAACTGTTCTTCTGATGCTTGATAATGTTCACCTGCTAACTTTCTTGTAGGTAATACCATTTTCATTCCAACAATCTTAAAACCTTTTCTTTCAAATCTAGTTAATAGTTCACCCATTATCTGTCTTTGTATTACATCTGG
>CAZIIC010000078.1:0-2010 GCA_964539195.1 uncultured Candidatus Saccharibacteria bacterium | reverse complement strand
AAAATATAATATAGGTTCATTGACACCACTATAACTCCAATATATCCTAGTAACTAGTAAAATATCGCTTTGTATTTATGACTGCCTCAAACGCAAAGAATAAAGTGGAAGAGAAAACAACAAAACAAATAAACAGTATTCACATCGTTGTGTTTTCATGCCCAAATTGTGGAGATGAAATCGAAGAGTTAAAACTCTGTAAAGAGTGTAAGAACCCAATGAAAGTAATTCAGGTAATTGAGAAATTTGGATCTGAAGCTGATGAATATCTAGCCAAACTTAAAAGAGACGGTGTATGGGATGAGAATGCAGTTAGACCAAAAAATGATGACCCATCAGACACCGGATTATCAATATCTGAAGATGAATTAGATGACATTGACATTAAAGTTGCAGGTGAAGATATTGCAGATGATGTTGATGAAATGCCTCTTGGAGATATATTCCCCGATGATGATGAAACTCCAGCAAAATCAACAGCAGGAGATAAAGATTTAGATTGGGCAGAAGCTCTAGATAAACTAGACGAAGAAGAAGATACATCCGACCTTAAAGAAGAACTTCCTGAGTTGTAGCATTAACAATACAGTGCTAAACTCCAGTATAGATGATTAATCCCCTCAAATTAAAAGTAGCTATTGTTACCGACTCAATGACTGGGTTTGGAGGTGCTGATAGGATGATGTTTTCAATTTTAGATATATTTCCTAATTCTGAAATCTATACATCATTATTTGATAGAAATAAGTATAAGATTAAGAATAAAGTTAATACTTCATTTGTCCAAAAGATCCCTTTACCTAAAAGAATACTTAGTTTCATATACCCACTTGCTTTTGAGATGTTTGATCTACAATCATTTGATTTAGTAATTACGCTTACAGCTGGACCTGCAAAGGGAATCATAACGCAGATATACCAGCCACATATAACCTTTGTTTTAACGCCTCCTAGACACCAATGGGACCGTGAGATTAATGTTAGAGGGTCTAAACTCTCCTCCATATTTAAAATAGGTTCTATGTTTGTTTCCCACTACCTAAGAATATGGGATCTAACAGCAATTAGAAGATCAGGGCACGTTGTTTCAATTTCCAAATATATTAAAGAAAAGATAAAAAGAATTTATGGAATTGAGGCACCTGTCATATATCCAGGAGTTAATGACTTCTGGTATGAGAAACCAAAAGATACTGAGAAGAAGCTAGTGATTGAGAAGTATGGACTAGTTGAAGAATACTTAATCTCATTTGGTCGACTTTACGACCATAAATGCGTAGATGTTAGTATTAATGCATGTAAAGCTGCAAAAACTCATTTGTATGTAATTGGTGATGGGCCAGATTTAGGATATCTCAAAAAGTTAGCAGGAAGTAGTGAATATATTCACTTTTTAGGCCATATTGATGATATACAATTAAGAGCAATTATCTCTATGTCTAAGGCCTTTGTATTTCCTGCCCTAGAAGATTTTGGATATGTAACAGTCGAAGCTCAGGCTCAAGGAGTTCCAGCTTTCGTATTAAACAAAGGAGGGAGTATTGAAATTGTAAAAGATGGAAAGACAGGTTCATACTTTAAAACAGAAGAGGAATTAGTTAATCTAATTTCTAAAAAAACTTGGACAATGTATAATGCATCTGAAATTAAGAAGAATAGTAATAGATTCAAACAAGAAGAATTTAAAAAGAACCTTTTGAAAATTGTAGAAGAAATTTATGAAAAGTAATTCACAAGAACCAAAGATTGCAATTGTTGTTGACTCAATTGATGTATTGGGTGGCGCTGAAAATGTATTAAAACAACTTCTCTTAGAGTTTCCAAATGCAAAAGTTTTTACAGTTAGATCAAATAAGAAATTTTTAAAACAAGAGTTTCCAAATCTAAAGGTTAAGAACTCATTTATACAATACTTTCCTTTTGAAAAGTTTCTAAGAAAAGAACTATACTTATTATACCCATGGGCATACAGGTCATTTTCCTTTTTAGGTTACGATATTGTAATTTCCA
>CAZIIC010000077.1:0-2017 GCA_964539195.1 uncultured Candidatus Saccharibacteria bacterium | reverse complement strand
TTAAATGAAATTAACTTTAGTTGCCCAGGAGCATATACTTTAGAATCTGGCTCACCATCTCTAGAACAAGCGACAGTTGACGGAAATGAGTATTGGAGAATATTGGGAGTTTCAACAAGTTCAGGAGCAAAATCACTTCTTCCAGCAACCAATTTTGAAATTGAAGTTGAAAGTGGAATTAGCACTGATGAGAATTTTAATCTAATAGTTACCGTCGTTGATAAAAATGGAGATGTAGTTGAGAATTACACGGGTACAGTTTCAATTGAAGTGAATGGGGACCAAGAATTTGAATATACATTTCTACCTGAAGATTTAGGAACCAAAACATTCTTAAACCAATTAAATATTCAAATACCAGGTAATTATGTAATCGGTGTCAGAGATATAGACATAGATCAACTAGAAGATACATCGAGCGTATTTATAGTTACCGATAGCAATCCAGAAGAAAATCCAACCCAAACCCCAACAACAACAGGAATATTAACTGATTTAATAGATGAGATTATAAAAGATGCTCAAGCAGAAGAAAATCCAACGACTGAAATCATCGATGATATAGTAGATGGAAATGAAAACACAACAAACAAAACAGATAATGATATAACAACTGAAAGTAACGATTTCAAATTTAACTATTGGTACTTAATATTACCGTTAATCCTCATTATTATCTTTTACTTAATTAAGAAGAACACAGATAATAACGATAGCAATTAATGCAACAAGTACAGCTATCCATAAATCAAGAAGAAATAATTGATAAAATCGTTAAATGGTTTTTCGATATTAACAAAAGGCAATTCCTAACTTTAGGTGGATTTGCTGGAACAGGTAAGACGACACTAATATCATATGCTTCCAATATTCTAAGAACAAAAAACAGAGATTTGGGTATAGCTTTTTGTAGCTATACAGGAAAAGCCGTGAGAGTAATGGGAAATAAGCTTGAACAAAATCAAACTCTTAGACCAGGGGATAATGTTAGTACAATTCACCAGCTAATATATGAACCAATTGAGACTTCTGAACATGGAGTAATTGGTTGGAAAAAGAAAACAATAGAAGAATTTAAATACGGCCTTATCATTGTTGATGAAGCTTCAATGTTAAATGAAAGTATCTGGAATGACTTACTTTCATACAACATACCCATTCTTGCAGTTGGTGATCACGGACAACTTCCTCCAATAGAAGGAACATTCAACTTAATGGAAAATCTAGATTTAAAACTTGAAACTATTTTTAGACAAGATGCAGATAATCCAATAATAACAATTTCTAAAATGGCCAGAGAAAGAGGGATAATTCCAGCAATGGAATTTGGTAAAGGTGTAGTTAAGATGCATAGAACAAATCCTGACACTCAAGAATTCCTTCGTGAACTTTTCTTAAATTATGATGATGACCTACTAGTACTTGTGGGGTTTAATCAAACGAGAATTAAATTAAATACAGCAATTAGGGGACTTATTGGTTTTGAAGGAGCACTACCTGAGGTAAAAGATAGGGTAATATGTCTTAGAAATAGCTATGAGAAGAGAATATACAACGGTATGACAGGTAAAATAAAGTCACTTGAACTAATTACAGATGATTGGAATAAATACTATAAATCACATATTAAACTTGACGAGACAAATAATATTTTTGAAGGACTGATATCATTTAACCAATTCGGAGCAAAAGAAACATTGCACAAAGAGAAAAGCTACGATGTAGATCTATTTGACTACGGATATGCTCTAACGGTACATAAATCACAAGGTAGTCAGGCAAAAAAAGTTGTAGTATTTGAAGAGAGATCTCAATATATGGATGATACTACCTGGAAAAAGTGGCTGTATACAGCAGTAACTCGCGCAAGTGAAGAGCTATATATAATTGGTTAATTACAGTAGTCACTGACTTTCCCCTCAGTACCTGACCCAGGAAGAGAATAGGCTTTAGCTTTATCTTGAGCTTCCAAATTATCTAACCAACAAACACCATAAAAGATTTGTCCTGCAAACAT
>CAZIIC010000076.1:0-2025 GCA_964539195.1 uncultured Candidatus Saccharibacteria bacterium | reverse complement strand
TAGTTTGTTTTGGTAGTTCATCAATCAATTTACATTCAAGTGGAACTTCTTCAGCAAATAGTAGGGCACCTCTGTTATTACTTTGCCACCAAGTCTTAAAGTCCATATCAAAAATATTTCCAAAATCTTTATATAGGTTGTTTAGTTTTCCTTTTCCATCTTTCAAGCAACACTTCTTGTATTCGTCATTTCTTCTTAGAAATTCCCACCATAAGTAATACGCTGAATTTTTATATGGGCATTCATTTTTGACTGCTTTGCTACGCCCAAATATTGGGTGTTTATACGCAAATTTTCTTTTTTGGAATGTCATATATCAACACCTTAATTACAGTATTTGTGATGTGTATCGTTGATATTAACAAATATCTATATAGTAGTAAATGTAGATGAGATGTTTTGTGAAAACAAATCAAATACATTTTTTAATGAACGCACAATGTGCAGAAAGTAATAGTTATGAAACATTTAGTTAAATTTGAATTTAGAACTGCAGTTGAGTTACTTGTAGATGATGCTGATTCAAAAGAGGATGCAATTGAGTTTGCTATGCATAACGTTGATTTTGACTTTCAAATTAAAAATCAATTCTATGAACTTGAAAACTGTATTGTTACAAACGTTTACAGAGATGATGTAGAAGTCATTGAAATAGACGAGTGACTAATTAAATTAAATAGTGTTCTTTTCCGACAGTGTATCTAACTCTTAAAACGACACAATAACGACAACTAAAAACAAGAATTAAGTCGTTTTCTAGTGCGATACAGACGCACAAATAACTAAATAGAAGTGATGTAGTGCGTGACGAATACATTCTTCGTTGCGCTACTACGAAATGTATGTTGATAGTTTTCCCTTCTTTGCATGAGTTTTTCTCTGCAAATTAAGAGTTTTATTGTCTTTTGATTACTAATGAAAGGTTACTGAAATATGCTGAATACAGAATTAACAGAGATTGTTCATAAATCTCAATTACAACTTAGACAAGAATCATTGATGAGAATGCTAGATGAGCAGTATCAAGACCGTTCCTTGTTTCATCTAGTGCTTACGTATAAACCTTATCAAGATATTACCTATGATGAAAAAGTAGTTAATAAGTTCTTTATGTCCTTTTACTTAAGACATTTCCTGCCTTATCTAATGAACACTAGAAATTACTATCGTGATTCATTCCGTCATCTACAACCTATATGCCTTGCTTTTATAGATGAACATGAACACTCTCCAGTTTCTATCAATGCAAGAAGTGAATATTCTGCACGATTACATCATCATGCGATTCTTGCAGTTCATCACGAACATCTTGACCGAATGAATCAACTAATTGGAACTAATACTCTAGTCGGTAACTTTTCCTACAAAGTAATGACTAGTTATATTAGACCTTGTGATTCCAGTACCTTGAAGTATGCCTCCAAGATGATGATGAAGTATCAAGATTACCTGACTTTTCCAGATAAATTTACTAAATAAATGTGTGACAAATTAAAAGGAGATAAAAATGATGAAATTAAAGCATGAGAATTATGAGATTCTAAAAAAACAAACATTGTCTGAAGTTGTATTATTTATGAACGATGACCCTGTGTCTAGCGCAACACAATTTGAAAATGCCATAAAAACTTTAATACTCTTATACGTTGCAAGTAGAAAGAATCCTAAGAAACATAATATGGAATCAACAGTAGTTCAAACATTAAGGAGATCCTCTGATTGGTTTCGGGAAATTAGTTCTAGCGAGTATCCGAATGAAAAAACGTATTCAAGTAAAAAAATTGATGTTAAGAAATTCATTGATTAAAAAATGAATTTACTTTTTGGGAATACCTCAAATGTTGAGAATTTAAGTTAATTTATATTCATCTTTGAATCAAGAATGCCTAAACCCAAAAGATACTATTCAAATTTTCTTATAAATACTTGTATCGCAATGTAGTAGGTAGTAACCAGACCACTAAAAACAGCATTCCTAGTGCTTGCTAATCTATAACTAATCCAAGGAGATAAATGAATCCAAAT
>CAZIIC010000075.1:0-2062 GCA_964539195.1 uncultured Candidatus Saccharibacteria bacterium | reverse complement strand
CTAAAACTATTTTTGCTCCACCAGTCATGTTCCTTACTACTTCTATCAAATATCCGTAAACATAGATCATTACAGGAAGTGTAAATAGCGAGTTAATTGATGAAAGTGATGATGACATTGAATCTAAGCTTTTTACATCTCTTCCTTGCTCTTGGAGTATTGCTGAAAGAATTTCAACTGGAAGTGTAAACATAAATGAAAGGATTGCTCCAATTATTGACGCAATAACAAGTACGGCATAGATAACAAGAACTTTATTCTCCCATCCCTTTTCACTAAATATAAATGTATATGCTTTTTTAAATCTTTCCATTCTTTTATATGTCTAAATTAGCTGTTTTCGCGTACTTTTGTATAAATCTCTTTCGAGGTGGCACTTCTGTACCCATTAATACTTCAAATACTTTTTCTGCTTCAGCTGCGTCATTTATATTGACTTGCTTTAGTACCCTACTCTTTGGATCCATTGAAGTTTCTCTTAATTGATCAGGGTTCATTTCTCCTAATCCTTTGAACCTGTTTACAATAACTTTCTTTCCTTTTGCTTCAAGTTTAGCGACAAAGTCATCTTTTTCTTTTTCACTTATGAAGTACCATCTCTCTTTTCCTGATTCAGCTTTGAAAAGTGGAGTTTGAGCAACGTAAACGTATCCTTGCTCAATTAATGGTCTAAAGAATCTAAACATAAGTGTCAAAATTAGTGTTGTGATGTGAGATCCATCAACATCAGCGTCCGCCATGGCAATAATCTTATGGTATCTAAGATTTGAAACATTTAATGTCTCACCAATACCAACACCAAGTGCAGTAACAATATCTTTGAATTCATTGTTAGCAAGTACCTTATCCACTCTATATTTATGTGAGTTAATAATCTTACCTCGAAGTGGTAATACTGCTTGTGTTCTTCTATCTCTTCCCTGTTTTGCTGAACCACCTGCTGAGTCACCCTCAACAAGATATAATTCACCTTCTGCTGGATCTTTAGTCTGACAATCAGCAAGTTTTCCTGGGAGTGTTGTGTTTTCAAGTGCTCCTTTTCTAATAACGGCATCTCGTGCTGCTTTTGCAGCGGCTCTTGCTTTGAAAGCAAGTACTGCCTTTCCAATGATTGATTTTGCTTCGTTTGGATTTTCGTTAAAGTATGTAGTTAGTGCGTCTCTTAATACTTTTTGAACAATACCTTTAACTTCAGGATTGTTTAATTTGATTTTTGTTTGTCCTTCAAACTGTGGTTCAGGTACTTTTACAGAAATAACGGCAGTGAGTCCTTCTCGAACATCATCACCTCCAAGTGAGGTCTCTTTTAAGCCTTTAAGCATTTCGTTGCTTGTTGCATATCCATTGATTGCCGAGGTTATTGCTCCTCTAAAACCTGCAAGATGTGTTCCACCTTCTGGGTTGAGGATATTGTTTGTATAGCATCTAACGTTTTCTTCAAGCGAGTCTGTATATTGAAGTGCAACTTCAACTAGTACATTCTCTTCTTCACCTTTTACATATACAACATTGGAAATATTCTTTTCGTCTAAGTTCATGAACTTAACAAACGACTTAATTCCATCTTCAAAATAGAATTGGTAACTTACAGGTTTATCACCTCTTGCATCAGTTACAGTAATTTTAAGACTTGCCGTTAGATATGCGTGATATCTACACTTTTCTAAAATCTTTTTGTAACTGAACTTGATACCATCTTTAAATATCTCAATGTCAGGTTTAAATACATGCTTTGTACCGTGTAGTTTTGTTTTACCTTTTTCTTCAACTTTAGTTTGTACAATTCCTTGTTTATATTCTTGTTGATAAATCTTTCCCTCTCTATATACAGTTGTGATCATCCACTCTGAAAGTGCGTTGGTACATTTCATACCAACTCCGTGTAGTCCACCTGACACCTTATATGCTCCCTTATCAAACTTTCCTCCTGCGTGGAGGTTTGTCATAACTGTTTCAAGTGTTGAAACACCAGTTTGTGGGTGAATATCTACAGGAATACCTCTACCGTTATCACTAATTTCAAGTGATCCATCTTTATGTAATACCACTCTAATGTGATCAC
>CAZIIC010000074.1:0-2069 GCA_964539195.1 uncultured Candidatus Saccharibacteria bacterium | reverse complement strand
ATGCCACCAATAAGAAAAACGCTGCCATCAAACTCGAACAAAAACAAACCGATCAGGCAGGCATCACGCAATTTAACTTGCGATAACAACGAACTTACAACGAACATAATCGTTCGTAGAGTCGAATTTTAAGAATTAATTGCTTGGAATATTTGTAGGTGCGATTAACGTAGCGTAATCGACCGTCTAGAGCCAAAAGTTGGGTAGGGCGCAATAGATTGCGCCGCATGGGACAAAGATTTAAAACGGTGCAATCTATTCCGTCCTAAGGCCTAACTTCCTCGCCATTTATAGAGTCGATTAGAGTAGCGACATCGACCGCATCAAACTGTCGTCTTAAAATAATTTAATAATAAAAAAAATACCCCGTCAAATAAATTGATAGGGTATTTGAGTCGTATTTAAATAATACGAAGATTGTAACAAAAATAAATTATAAGGCCTGTATTGGATCAAGATTTCCATTGGCAAATAAACCATCTAAAGTGATATTAGTACCAACTAAATTCAAAACCGAATACCAATTGGAATCACTCAAATCAACACTCGATTTAGCTTGCAACTCATAATAAATTGAACCTTCACTTATGAAAGGATGTGAAGAATCAGCCTGATGCGTAATTAGTTGAGTTTTATTAACATCATTCTTCCAAACATGAGGAGTCAAAACTAATCTAGATCCATCTTTTCTTAATACGTCCACAAATTCTATTTTATCTCCCCCATTATTTGGGTTGCTCCCATCAAAATCCATAATCCAATCATTAATTCCTGTTTTTGATAAAGCTTCTTGCTTGAAAATATTTGATCCTTCTCCGCCCCACATGAAAGACTCTCTTTTTACATCCGGGTCTCTTGTGCTATTTTGACCCTCTAATATAAAATCATCATTTCCATCGCCACCAAATGCTAGTCCCTGAATTAAGTTATAACCTAAAGTTATTGAATCATTTCCATTTCCACCAAATGCTAGAGGGCTCTCAGAAAAAAATTGAATTTCATCATCTCCGTTTTCACCAAATACTGTAGGACTTCCATAATTTAAAAACGCAAAATCATCTCCGGCACCTAAATACAATAATTTAGCAATATCGACTCCAGATGGGGTATCTATGCCATTAGAAAGTATTTCATTATTATCATCATCTCCAAAATATATAGCATTTGTTACATCAATATCTTCTTCTGAAAGATTGATTATTACACTGGTTGTTGTTACATCCTTTGTATCACTAAAGCTTAAGGAATAAGTTTGAATTGCATTAGTAGAATGATCTGCTCTAGAACTCAACGTATCAAGATCTCTATCGCTAACTTCGTAACTCCATGTGACCTTATACTTTCCTTCTGAATTTTTATCTGAGATTGATGCATTAAAATTACCTATATAACCCGGTTTGTTATAAGAATCGGGTACTAGTTTAATGGTATCGGTTTCATTCAAGTCACTTACATAAAACTGTCCAGTCCGTAAATTTATATAATCATAATCTACTCCCTCTTTTGCAAATTCATCAATAAATGTATTTGAATAGTCTAATTTGCTTAACTCAGCCACATTCGCACTACCTGCATATTTTATTTCGCCATGTACAATTTCATCAACTACAGGTGCAGAATTAGTAACGTCTGTTATGCCATAGGATATGAATTCAATGTCTCTATTTGATCCATCTAAAGAAACGATATTAAATGCATCCGTTGAGGTTTCTCCATCATTCAAATTTTGCAGTTTTTCATTGCTAATTTTATAGATGTAGTTTCCATTTGAGTCTAATGAAAGCGTACCTTTGTTATCAATTGTAGTTGTTATTTGACCGGAAAAAAATCCTTGTCCTTGATCGGCATCAGTAATTGAAATTACTCCTGTTATGGTAATGTATCCCTTTTCATCAACACCCGTATCTTCTGTGACTTGGTTGTTAGCTGGATCACCAATCATTGCCGCATCATTCACACCTTTGATAGAGAAAACAATTTCTTGCGTTGTTCCATCAGTTGAAACAATAGTAAATTTTTCTGTTTTGATTTCATCTTGAGCAAGGTATTGCACCTTACTATTTTCAACA
>CAZIIC010000073.1:0-2148 GCA_964539195.1 uncultured Candidatus Saccharibacteria bacterium | reverse complement strand
AATTCAGTACTTTGTTTTCTGTAAATCTCATTAATGTCAGCTAGATTGTTTGACACTAAATCAAACTCTCTTTTTTCGGAAGTATAACCTTTAACTAGTTTAATATTTGAAATTACTTCTTGTATTCTTCCTCTTGTAACATCTTCAATCTTATTCTTTGCTTCCTCTTTAACACCCCATTTCTTTGTAGAAATTGATGTAATCCACATATATATTGGCAATATTGCTAACATTAGTAGACCTAAAAACACATTGTAATATGACAATACTCCAATTGAGATAATTGTTTGTAGGAATGTAGGTATTATGAAGCTAGTACCCATATGTATAAAACCAAGTATGGTTTGAATACCTCTATTCAGTTGGTTAACAAGTTTTCCAGAAATTTCAGTATCAAAATATGATTGTGAAAGTCTTAATGATTTATCATAGAAGATTTCAGTAAGTTGTTTCCTAAGTTCTCCGGATAGCTTATCTCCTAATCTCTGACCTATTGTTCTAAGTACTAAATATATAGCTGTACTTCCGAAAGAAAGAGCCAGTAATGTAGTCAAATACGAGAAATTCTTATCAGTACTGTTTGAGAGTTTGACAACCTCATCTAGAACCCTTCCTGAAAGTAGTGGGGTTACTATTTCAAATCCAGCACCAAGTACAACAACCAACATAATTAATGCCATTAACCCGTGTAATGGCTTTGCTAGCTTTATTATTTTGAAGATATTTTTCATTTATAGCTTTTAAATCTTAAACAATTAGTTTAACATATTTTAAATATGTAATGTATAGATTTGCTATAACCATATTAAATGAGATAAACTGATTGGCTTATTTATAAACAACTTACATGAAAAAGAACTCATTTATCCCCTTACTTCTTACTATATTTATTGATCTAGTAGGAGTTGGTATCGTCATCCCAGTTTTGGCACCATTATTCCTATCACCTTTTGGAGTACTACCTATTGAGTATACATTTGAGCAAAGAAATCTATTAATAGGACTCCTTTCAGCTGCTTATCCAATTGCGCAGTTTTTTGGAGCACCACTTTTAGGTGCACTCTCAGATAGATATGGTAGAAAGCCACTTCTTATTATTTCACTAGCGGGAACACTGTTAGGATATTTAATTTTTGGACTAGGAGTATCCTTAAAGTCATTACCATTACTCTTTTTTGGAAGAATCTTAGATGGATTTACAGGAGGAAACATATCAATTGCACAATCTGCAATTGCTGATATGAGTCAACCAGAGGATAGAGCTAGAAACTTTGGATTTATAGGGATGGCTTTTGGACTTGGATTTATACTTGGACCATATATTGGTGGAAAGCTTGTAGACCCAACAATAGTCTCATGGTTTAACAATTCAACTCCATATTATTTCACAGCTCTCTTAACATTCGTAAATATATTAAGTCTTCTATTCATGTTCTCTGAAACTCTAAAAGAAGCAATACATACTAAAATAGATGCATTCACTGGTTTTAAAAATTTAGCAAAAGCATTCACAATTACAAACCTAAGATCTCTATTTTTAGTCAGCTTCTTTTTAACATTTGGATTTAACTTCTTTACCCAGTTTTTTAATGCATATTTGATTGAGAAGTTTAATGTAACGCCTTCACAATCAGGAGATATTTTTGCATATATGGGACTGTTTATAGCACTATTCCAAGGTGGATTATTGCCATTGATCTCAAAGAAATTTAAAAGTTATGATGTACTTAAATACTCAATAATGGGAATTGCAATTTCCCTTGTATTTCTACTTTTACCAAACAAGATAATAGGGGTATTTTTGGTATTACCATTCTTCCAAGGACTTTCACAGCCGAATATTACAGCTTTAATCTCAAACATGGGCAAGGGCAATTCACAAGGAGATATTCTAGGAGGTAATCAATCTATTAGTTCACTTGCACAAGCAATACCTCCAATTATCTCTGGATTAATATTTAGTATTAATATTAGATTACCAATTTCAGTTGCTGCGATATTTACACTGATTGCTTGGATAATTCTTGTATTCACGTTTAAGAAAAATAGTGTTGAGAAATTTGAAGCTGAATAATTGCTAATGTAGATCACAAAGGACATTTCCTTTTGATTGGCACTCTTTACAACAAATAAAATGTTTATGACAAG
>CAZIIC010000072.1:0-2218 GCA_964539195.1 uncultured Candidatus Saccharibacteria bacterium | reverse complement strand
ATTGGAGATAAATTCAAAGGCAACAAATTGTGATGAATGCTCACCTGCAAAAACTTGAGACAGAATCAAAACTGTAGCACCAATTGTTGTAACCAATACCTTATTTACCTTCTCACTAATTAGAAAGTAGTACACAACTAGAAGTGTGACAATAGGAATAACAATATGAATAATGTTTGGAATCATAAAAGTAGGAATGAATATTATGCAAGCCCAAGTGATTTTGCTAAAACTTTCTTAATCTCTTCTCTAGTAACAATTCCAATTGGTCTTTTCTTTGAGTCAATTACAGGAACAAAATATAGATCATTAACCAAAAAATCTCCAAGAACAACTAAGATATTATCTTCTAAAGATACGCTTTCAAATTTCTTTCTCATTATCTTTGATACTTTCATCTTTGATACAACCAAGCATCTTTCTTCAAAGAAACCCTCTCTATACATTGCTTTTGCCATACCAGGTTGATCTTCAAACTGATCAGGAAGAATCTCAGCAGTAATATCTTGAAGAGTAACAATTCCAGCAAGAGCACCATTCTTCTTTACAACCAAAAATTGGTGGACATTTTTTTCAATCATAAGTTTTACAACATCTAGAACAATAGCATCTTGTTCTACAATATGTAGTTCTTCTTTTTTGTAAATATCTTTGATAAACATTGCGCAGATTATATTATTCATTTGCAATTAATTCAACTAATAATTAAGGTGTATAATGAAATATATATAAATTTTTAAAATATAAATAATGGATGGATTTATAGAAAATATAGAGAAACTTACACTTGAAAATATTAACTTTAGAAAAGTTATATATACAGGTAAACATATGCAATTAGTATTAATGAGCTTAAAACCTGGAGAAGAAATAGGAGAGGAAGTACATGAAAATGTAGATCAATTTTTTAGAATAGAGAAAGGTCAAGGAAAGATTGTAATGAATAATGTTGAAACACCTATTGAAGATGGAAGTGCAATAGTAGTTCCAGCAGGGACAAAACATAACCTAATTAATACTTCGGATACAGAAGACTTAAAACTTTACACAATTTACTCACCAGCAAATCACCCTGATGGAACAATTCATGTTACAAAGTTAGAAGCAGAGGAATATGAAAAGAGTCATGAATAATAATTGGATTACAAAATCAAGATTGCCTCTCTCAAAAATTGGTATCGGTACATATGGAATTGGGGGAAGAGCTCATAGATATGTTGGACAAATAGAGGACACTTCTGAACAAGTATATATTGAAGCACTAGTGTATCAGCTTAAAAAAGGTCTAAATTTTACAGAGATTTCAAATGCTCTAGCGCAGGGAAGTTCTGCATCAATACTCTCTAAAGCAATTTCAGAATCAAAAATAAAAAGAGACGACCTATTCATCACCCATTCACTATATCCAAAAGATTTAAATACCGTTGAAGATATTAAAAAAGATTTAGAACAAATGTATGAGAAGTTTAATACAGACTACTTTAACTCAACTTTAATAACTCAATCTCTTTTAACTAAATTTGGAGAGGAGAATATAATTGAGATATTAAATAAACTCCTACAAACAAAACAGACTGAATATATCACTGTTTCAAATATGGGAATTAAAGGATTAGAAAGAATTCATAATATATTTAAAGATAAACTGTTTGCACACGAAGTTCATTTAAGTTTTGAAATTAGAGAGAATCAAGACGAAAGAATAATTGATTATGCAAAACAGAATAATATTAGAACGCATATATGGAGACCATTAAGAGAGAATAAAACGGCTACTCATAACTGGCCAATACTTGTGGAACTTTCTAAAAAATATGGTAAAACTCAAAACCAAATAATCCTTAATTGGATGATTTCAAACGAGTATTTTCCAATGTTCTTTTCAAAAAGCATAGAACATATTAACGAGAACCTTGCTTCCTTAGATTTTGAAATGGAACAAAGTGATATACAGCGCATAAATAGTTATAAAATAGAAGGGTATAGAAAACCAAAAGTAGATTGGGAAAAGACAGGAGATGGTATTTCAGTATCATTGCTACCTGACAAATTTGAAGAGAATTACACTACTCTTTAATCTATCTGTAATACACCATCTTGTATTCTAAATACTCTATCTATAGTCATCTGTTCAATAGAGTACACATCGTGAGAAATTAGTAATACAGCTCCTTTAAAGCTGTCTATACACTTTTCAACAACTTCTTTTGTTTCAATA
>CAZIIC010000071.1:896-2229 GCA_964539195.1 uncultured Candidatus Saccharibacteria bacterium | reverse complement strand
AATCAAAAGAATCCTGCATTGTGGGAAGAGTTCTGGAAGAATCCAGAATGTGAACACTACTATTTCATTGCAGGTGGGAATGTACCTTTTCATACAATTATGTGGCCAGCTGAAATATCTGCATATAATAAAAAGTATGAAAATAAATTAGAAGAAAAATATCTTCTTCCAGGCGAGATAAGTAACAAACCGCTAAATCTTCCTTTTGATGTTCCTGCAAATAAAATGCTTTTCTTTAAAGGAAAGAAAATGTCAAAAGGTGATGGAACCGGAATAACAATTGCATCACTCCTTGAAAAATATAATCCAGATTTAATCAGATACTTCTTTGTTAGATTTGGCCCTGAAAATCATGATAGAGATTACACATGGAAAGACTTAATTGATGCAAATAACAATGAACTAGTAGCCAACGTTGGTAACTTCATAAACAGATCATTAACCTTCCTTTATACAAAATTTGATGGTGTTGTTCCAGATGAAGAGTTAGTTGAAGAAGTAAAAGAGAAGATAAACAGTACTTTTGATTTGGTTTCTTCAGAACTTGAAAAAGCTAGCTTTGTTAAAGCTGCAGAATATATTTTAGAATTAGGGCATTTTGCAAATAAATATTTTAATGATAAACAACCTTGGGTAACAATTAAAACTGAGAGGGGAGCTGCTGAAAATACTATCTATAATACAGTTCAATTAGTAAACGCATTAAGAATACTACTTAAACCATTTATCCCATATTCAACAGATAAGCTTTCTGAAATATTAAACATTGAAGATGAGTATAATCCAACCCAAGAAGTAAAAGAGAAGGGTAGAGTTTCTAAATATGTAGATCAATGGCATTTTGAAAAGATAGAAGCTGGTAAAAAGATTAATCAACCTTCTATATTATTTGAGAAGTTAGATTATACTGAAGATTTATTAGCAGTTGATAGCAATAAGTAAATATAATGTAACTCGATTTAATTCATTTTTAACTCATTTATTTGTGTAACTTTATCCTCACGAGGAAATCTTAAGCTATACTCTTTTAGTATTTCATCAGCAACCTCAACTGGAGAGCCTTTCTTAAAAATTATAGGAATACCTTGTTCCCGAGCAAATCTAACGTCTTCACCATCTGGATCACTTGTAAAGATTACAATGTTGCGAACTTTCTCTGGCTTCATTTTACCAACCATTATTTTTGCGTTAACACCAAGCGAATCTAATAGAATCAACCCGTCATCAAAGCTATTAATAACCTCCAAGGCACTTTGAGTATCAAATAATCCTGTTTCTGGTTTAGGTTCAACTAAGTGAGAGGTGATGTCAAATCTATTGGAATGAAGTTTAC
>CAZIIC010000071.1:0-886 GCA_964539195.1 uncultured Candidatus Saccharibacteria bacterium | reverse complement strand
AAGAAAGTTATAATATCTTTTTCATCATCTACAAGTAAGACTTTTGATTTCATAATCGTGAACAAACTAATTTATTTATTTTGGAAGATTTATCTTAATGGTCTTAAGCAAATCCTTTAGTTTATCTGACTTCATAATAGCAAGGACCCCACCTTCACCTCCAAAGACCACTAATTGATCACCTGGATTTAGATTGTATTTCTTTCTAGCTTCATTAGGGATAACAATTTGTCCTTTAGTACCGACAACTGCCGTTCCATAGAAATCAGGCTCTGGGAATTGGTTTATATTCTTTTTACTTTTTTGCTTGGGCAATTTCATTCTTCTTCTTTTTAGATATTAAATATACAGCAACTCCAGAGAGTGCTAGCGTGAGTAATATTCCTCCTACAACTTTTAATGTTTTCTTTTTCATAATGAAACTATTTTAATACTTTACTCTACGTATTACAAGTATGACTTGACATACTTCATTTTAGATATATAATCCTACTTGTGTAACTTTTCATACTTAAATAGATGAGCATTAAAAATAAAATAATTAACAAACTAAAGGAAAGAGGAGGTCTTCTCTTCTCATCTGCAAAAAACAGCGCAAAGAAAGTAATAGAAAGAAACGAAGAAGTAATCGCTGAAAAAAGTGCCGATTATATTGTAGAAGCATCGGGACATATCGTAGAAGAATTACGTACAGAAGCGACACCGTTAATAGAACAAACAGCCAACACTCTAACCGAAACACAAACTGATACTTGGCAAATACTAAGAGAGAAGATTGCCCCATCTGGAGGATTCTTTAATAATCTTTTTGCAAGACTATTGTGGGTAGGGGCAAAAGTTAGTTCATTTGTTGGGGCACTTGTTGTAGATAATTGGACAGGAAATA
>CAZIIC010000070.1:1747-2238 GCA_964539195.1 uncultured Candidatus Saccharibacteria bacterium | reverse complement strand
ACGGTGTAGTAATTAGTGAGGCAGAGCTTGATTTAATAAAGAGAGAAATTATTTCAGAAATGGAAGAAGAGGGTTTTGAATATGTCCCAGAAGAGTCATGCGTAAGTAAAAGATTTCCTAATTTGATTATTATTGGGCATAAGTACCATAGAGATTTACCAATCCCCGAAACAAGAGAGGTTACTTTTGTTAGTTCGCTTGATTAAATATATTATTAATCTTTAGCTGTTGATAATGGGAGAACTAGAAGTATTAGAAATTAAGAAACAATCGACAGATGATACGCTTGAACGTATTGATATGCATATTCAAGATAGTTATAGCATGAAAGCAAATTCTCCAACCCGTTGGAAGTTTGTATATCATCGTGCTTACTATTCAATGGTTGAAGTAAACAGAGAAATTAATGCTATTGTTGCAAAGTATGGATGGCCTTTAAAAGAAAACTATGAAGAAGGAGACTCGTGTATTGACGATGCTTTCCCAGGCTA
>CAZIIC010000070.1:0-1737 GCA_964539195.1 uncultured Candidatus Saccharibacteria bacterium | reverse complement strand
ATGCATGTTGTTACATTCGTCTCCAAGTTATAGAATATATTAATTATATAACTCTTATTTGAACTTTGAATAAATATAAAACACTACTCTCCACTATTAAACTCGCATATAAAGCAGACAAGTTTTATGTCCTTTCTTTACTCTCTTCAAGCCTTTTGAAAGCTGTAATGAGGTTAGGAGAAATATATTCTGTTAAGTTGATGGCTGAATCTATTGTTGCACTTGATAGTAGGATGGCAATTATCTCGGTATCTCTTTATGCTTTTGTCTGGATTACACTTAATCTTCTTGCCCATTTCAAAGAATATTTAGTCCATATTCATATCCCTAAAATTAATAATTACATAGATAATTTAATTATAGATAAGGTAAATAGATTAAAGGCAGAAGATGTTCAAAGAAGTTCATTTAATGACTTGTATGTGAATATTCAAACTTTTGGAAAACAGAAGTTTGCAACTGTTATAGATAATTCTGGTGAGTTAGTACAAAGCTTTGCTAGTTTTGTAATAACATTGGTCGCTATTCTAAATCAGAACTATGTTATTGGAATAATTGTTGCGGTATTTGCACTTATTGAATCATTGTTATATTCAACAACGGCAAGAGGAATGAAAGGGGTTCAGGATTCAGTGACTGTAAGAAGGAAAGAGCTAGATTACTATACAAGAACAGCTCAAGATATTAGGAATTTTCTTCCTTTAAAAGTATTTAACATAATCAAATACTTAAGGGATAAAATTATACTAGCCCAAAATGAAATCTTGTCGTCACTTAAGAAGTATTGGGTAAAGATGAAGATTAGATCTGCAACCACAGGGACAATTACTAACCTTGTTGGTAGAATTACCCCGATTGGCTATTTTGCTTACGAGGCCGCTAAAGGTTCAATTTCACTTGGTGATTTTATACTCTTGCGAGGAGTGATTGATGAATACTTTAGAAATACATTTGTTTTCTATGCGTATTTAGTCAAAATCTATGAAGATACATTATACATTTCTGATTTATTTACATTCCTTGATATGGAAGAGCCTAAATCATTTTTAAAGATGATCGATGTAAAGAAAATAGGTATTCAAGTCAAAGATGTAAGTTTTAAATATCCTGACTCGGATAGATTTGTACTTCAAGATATAAATTTGAATATAAAACCGGGTGAAAGAGTTGCAATTCTTGGTATTAATGGAGCTGGAAAGTCAACATTGGTTAAGCTATTAAGTGGATACTTCTTCCCTACTTCAGGTGAAGTGTTAGTAAATGGTCATTCAACAGAGAAGATTAACACGGTTCATTTCAGAAATAATATCGCATTTATGACACAAGATATTCTTCATCTATATCTTCCAGTTGACGAGAACGTTAAAATTGGGGATTTAGATTTTGTTGACGATGAAAAAGTTATAAAGTCACTTGAGAAATCAACACTGTTAGGTGATGTTGCAAAAATGCCAAACGGTTTTACTACTGTTTTAGGTACAATATTTAAAGGTGGTATAGATCTGTCAGGTGGTCAGTGGCAGAAGCTAGCACTAGCTAGAGCTTTCTATCGAGACGCAAAACTTATATTTCTTGATGAGCCTACATCTTCAATAGATTCAGAGAATGAAGAGGTAATATTTAATAATATATTTGATGATAAAAGAGATAAAACCTATGTCATTATCTCCCACAAATTCTCAAATATTAACAAAGCAGACAGAATTATTGTTCTTGATGGTGGAAAGATTACGGAAG
>CAZIIC010000069.1:223-2277 GCA_964539195.1 uncultured Candidatus Saccharibacteria bacterium | reverse complement strand
TGAGTCTAAACAAAGTGATATTATTGAGCCTAATGAAGATTTGACACAAGGTAGCATAGCGGATGATGAATTTATAGTACCAGAAAATAGGCATTTGCAATCTAAAAACAAGATAATATACCACGAAGTACAAGCTGGAGAAACAATCGAGGATATAGCAAAAAAATACGGGCAAACTGTAAAGGATATAGCCGCCTTAAATGACTTAAGTCCGCCATATTATTTAGATGAATTTCAGGTGATTAAGATTAATCAGGCCCAATCTGTAGATAAAGACACTACACCAGTCGATATCCAAGCAACTGAACCGGCTGAACTTACCCAATTAACCAAAGAAGCCACTATTGCAACTGGGACAACAGTAGAAGCTAGTGATACCCCTGTCAAACCAGTAGCGGTAGCAAGTAAAGATTTTATACCGCCAGTTTCAGGAAAAATTCTTAGTAAATTTGGTGCAAAGACCAATTCAGGAACAAATAAAGGCGTTAGTATAAGTGCAAAACAAGGAACTAAAGTACTAGCGTCTGCTGGTGGTAAAGTAATATATTCTGACTATGACGCCACATTTGGTAACTTGATTATTGTCAAGCTAGACGGTAAGAATACCTTTATGTCTTATGCCCATCTCGATGATCTACCACTTGCCAAAGGCGCAAATGTAAAACAAGGTGATGTTATTGGTTATGTTGGGACATCTGGCAAAGTCAATGAACCACAACTAAACTTTGGAATCAGAGAAGGGAAAGTCGCAAAAGATCCTGAAAAATTGGTCCATTTTGATAAATAACAAATTGATTTGAACTTGCCTTGAATCCGTTTTATTTGAGATAGTTAAGAGGATAAACTTTTAATCAAATTCAGGATGAACGCGTTCTAGTCTTCCAGGACCTGACACTGAATCCATCGAGGGCTTGAGGTTATGACGGCTTTAAGTAATGGACCCCAAATCAAGTTTGGGATGACTTTTAGGAAGCTGTACAAAGAGTTCAGGATGACTACCACGGTATTTAGGATAACTTTTTATTCTTTCTTAAAAACATAATTGATGACTAAGAAGAGAGTTCAAGATGGACAAAGAAAGTTTTCAGGCATTCCTCATAATCATCTCAAGCTTGATTTATGATCACGTAGATGGTAACCATTCTGATTATACAACAACCACCAAGATACATAAAAAATACCGTGCTCAACTTTAGACTTTAGAACCTTGTTAAACTCAAATTATTTTTTCTTCCCTTAAGTTCACAGTAAAGCCTTTTTCATAATAATTAAAACCATAATTCTTAATTAATTTTAAGTTTTAATTAATTTGATTAAATATTTATTTACATTATACGTTTACTGTTTCATAATTAAGTAATAGTTAATTTATTAATTTTTTATTTATTAAAGAGGAAAAAGTATGAAATATGTTTATCAAGCATTCAACAGACCACTTTCTACGATTAATAATGCCCTAGGTTGGTATAACACAGATGAAATAATATCAACTAACAGTTCTCAAGCTAAGCATAATGAAATCTCTACAAAGGTCGATGATTTGGTTGAAAATGATTTACAGAGTCCAGCTTTAACACTTGCTGATGAAGATAAACCTTCTGTATCAGAGCCTATACCTGCTGTGAAACCAGTTCATATTAAACAAACACATACTATAGCATTAAAGAAGTCTGCTGAAGGTTATTCAGAGCTAGAAAAACTAGCGGCAATACCAGATATAGATATGGCTGCTCCTGAAGTTACTAACAGTTATTGGTATAAAGAGCTACAAAGACTAACTAACGACGCTGAGGAGTTGGAATTACAATTACAATTGATTACAGTTCATCCTCAAATTTATAAATTTGTGTGTCAGATGATTGCTAAAATAGGCAATGTAGCAAAACTTAACTTTGATTATGCTACGATGCAAGATCATGCTGTTGACGTATTTCAAATACTTACTACAACACCAGGGCTACAAAGCATTAGTTTGGAACGTACCTCTATAACAAAACAGGACAATTTCGTACAAATAGCCAAGATGTTTGCTGAATCATCACTAATTGAGCTAG
>CAZIIC010000069.1:0-213 GCA_964539195.1 uncultured Candidatus Saccharibacteria bacterium | reverse complement strand
CTAGATTTATCTCATAATACTGCTCCTATTAATAGTAAAGTTACTTGCGACAGATTCCTTACTATAGTTAATAGTATTCTTGACGAGGTTACTTTTCATGCACTTCAGCATAAAACCATACATATACGTGATAATGGTAACTATGCACAGAAGAAAGAAGCTTATCAGTTTCTTACACAAATGGTTGAAGAATACAATTCTCATCAATCTCTT
>CAZIIC010000068.1:0-2432 GCA_964539195.1 uncultured Candidatus Saccharibacteria bacterium | reverse complement strand
TATGTCCGAATCTTTTTACCTTTATATCCAATATCAGTAATTTTGTAATATTCCTTGGGCAGTGGTATACGCATAACTAATAAGTAATAGTATAGAAATACTTTTAAGTCAATTGATTTGATAAATATTTCCGAATGTGATTAATATATAGATGTATAAATTTAACTGCCTATTTATGAAAAAGTACCTTTTGATGGTTGTAACCTTTATTGTTACACTCGTCGTTAACGCTCTTGCAAATATTATTCCTTTCAATCAGATCACTACAGCTGAAGTTTCTTTGAAATATTTTTCATACTTCACACCTGAAAATTATGTATTCTCAATTTGGGGAGTAATATATCTTTCATTAGGACTAATGTTGGTTTATTTAGGTCTTAATTTTAAAAAGTATTCTAAATATATAGAGAAGGTTTCAACTTGGTTTATTCTTGCTAGCCTACTTAATGCAGTTTGGATGTTTACATGGCATTACGAGTTTCTAGCATTCTCAGTAATGGTAATGGGTATGTTACTTCTTTCATTGATTTATGTTTATTTAATTACTAAAGAGTTTAGAAGTAAGTTACCTTTAGCAGTTACATTTGCTCCATCAATATATTTAGGTTGGATATCTGTAGCTACTGTTGCAAATATCTCATCATTTTTAGCTTTTATAAACTTCTCATTCCTATTTAGTGATGTAACATATGCCGTAATAATGATTTACGTTGCAATTCTTCTTGGACTTGCGATGATTAAGTTTGAAAAGGATTACGTTTACGCATCAGTAATCCTATGGGCAGTTGTTGGAATTCTTGTGAAATTCTCTACTGTTGCTGAAATAATGTTATTTGGAGCACTAGGTTTAATTGCTTACTTACTTGTAGCATTCTACCTATCTGCAAAAACATTAAAGAGAAAAAAGTAAGTTGTATTGCGGGACCTAGACTCGAACTAGGATTCACGGCTTCAAAGGCCGGTGTCCTACCATTAGACGATCCCGCAACAAACTTAGTATTATATATCACATCTTATTTGTTAATCAAATCTTTTAGAGGAAATGAAGAATAATATTGGTAAAGTAATCTTTAAAAGAAACAAAGTTGTAGATAGAAAAGTATCTCCAAAGTTTAGTTTTAAGAAAAGTTCAAAAAAAGCTAAATCTTTTTCAAAGCATCGTAGTAATCATAAAGTAAAATCTTTTGTTTATTTTTTAATTGGTATCCTAGCAATATTGTTTGTTGGCTATCTTTTAACCCTTGCCTATTCATATGTTGTTGCTCTTCGAAGTAGTAATGATGTTAAGCATATTGAGACTGTATATGGTTTTGATATACCATCGTACCCTGGAAGTGAGTTTGTGTTTAAAGATACTCTTAATGAAGAGAAAGTTAAAAGATTTATTTCTTCTGGAAATAGCGTATATAGATTGCCAAGAGGAAGTGATGTATCCCAAGCATATGAGTATTACAATAAAGGCTTGGCTGAGTTAGGGTGGACATATATTGGTTTTGTAGATTTAGTTTCAGAGGAGAAAATGCCGGGACAATACTGGGTAAAAGGAGAAAAAGGTTTGCGTATTTATTCAAGGTTAAATGACATTTGGTATCAAAATATAACTAAATCTGAATCAGAAACAGGAATGGCAGAGCTTGTCAGAAAAGAAACCGCTAGAAAGCTACTGTTATTAACAACTGAAAAAGTTGAATTACTTCCAGACTTTCCATGGAGATTATCCTATCCTACTGAATACAGTACAAAGTATTACTCTTCCTCTATCCCTTCGTTGCAATCTGTCTCCTTTCAAAAGATTGGGAGTAATAACGTAATATATCTTGAACCCCAAGGATTTTTTGGCGGAAATACTTTTGATGGGTATATAGATAAGGCTGTGGCAAGTATAAATAAAGTTAGAAAAGAGAGATGGCAAGTTGTTAACTCAGTAGAGTTAAGTGTAAAAGGTAATGATATTGTTCGAGCTGATATTATAAACTCCAAAAGACAAGGGTATTCGGTTGCAATAAATAATTCGGAAAATAATGTCGTATATGTAGTAACTACGCTTGATTATAAAGATCCATTCTTTGAGTACATTCTTAATAACCTTAAGAGTGCTGTTGCTACTTTTTAAAATGATTTTGTATTGACTCTACGATTTTCCTATTGTTTATTACCTCTAGAAGCTTTTGGGTACTACTATTAATTAATTCTTCTTTTGAATTAAAATTCTGTTTAATTAGTTTCTTAGTTTTTGGACCTACATTTGGTATTTCATCAATGTATGATTTTGTTTGTGTGGCTACCCTATTCTTTCTGTGATGAAGTATCGCAAACCTATGAGCTTCGTCTCTTAATTGAGATAGTATTTTGCTTGTTCTAATTTTAATTTGGGTTGCTTCTTTATCATTTAGAATTAAGAATTCATCGAGAAGTTTACCCCCTCTTTTCTT
>CAZIIC010000067.1:0-2464 GCA_964539195.1 uncultured Candidatus Saccharibacteria bacterium | reverse complement strand
TATGATTTTGGCATCTTCTACTGCATGAGATTTAAAAGATCAAAAGAACTTACTCGTAAATTGCTAAAAGAGCTTTCAGATGAAAAAGAGTTGAAGAGTCTTTCATACTACATCGGTTATACTGTTAAAAATAGACAAGAGACACTTACTGAATATGTAAGTGAAAAACTAAAGTTTCCAGCCTTACAGATTGAAGTTGCTAGGTATATTAGAGAAGATGAAAAACTCTTTAAGGCAGTTGAGGCTGCTATTTCAAGATTTATATCTCAAATCTGAAATTATAATTAACGGTGTACTGCGTATACGTTGCATATACATACCCCCTATGGTATTCTGAAATATTAAGTTATATGTTTTGAATATGGTAACTAAAACAGATAAACCAGAAGTGGTTAAAAATACTCAGATAGAAGCTAAGAAAAAAGCTATTGAACTAGCGGTTTCTCAGATTGAGAAGCTTTACGGACAAGGCTCAATTATGAGACTTGGGAGTAAAGATAGGATTAATGTTGAAGCTATACCTACAGGGGCATTGTCTCTTGATATCGCACTTGGTATTGGTGGTATTCCAAGAGGAAGAATTATTGAAATATATGGTCCAGAATCTTCAGGTAAGACAACTCTTGCGATGCATATACTTGCTCAAGCTCAAAAGATGGGTGAGAACGTTGCCTTTATAGATGCTGAGCATGCATTTGATCCAACATACGGAAAAGCGATTGGTATTAATATCGATGAGATGTTCATATCTCAGCCTGACTTTGGTGAACAAGCGCTTGAAATTCTTGAAACACTTGTTCGATCTGCAGGTTTTGGAGTAATAGTTGTTGACTCGGTTGCAGCGCTAACACCAAAAGCTGAAATTGAAGGTGAAATGGGTGATAGCCATATGGGATTACAAGCACGACTCATGTCTCAAGCCTTAAGAAAAGTAACTGCTGTTGCAAACAAAACAAATACAACAGTCATTTTCTTAAACCAATTAAGAATGAAAATTGGCATTATGTTTGGAAATCCAGAAACAACTACTGGTGGAAATGCTTTGAAGTTCTATGCTTCAGTAAGAAGGAAAAGATTATGAAAGGAGATGAGGTTGTTGGTCATAGTAGAACAGTTAAAGTTGTTAAAAATAAAGTAGCTCCACCATTTAGAGAAGCAACCTTTAATATCATATATCCGCACGGAATTGATAAAGAAAGTAGTCTACTTGATGCTGCTGTATCAAAGGGAATAATAACTAAGGCTGGTGCATGGTTAAGATATGGTGAAACTCAATTAGCTCAAGGAAGAGAATCAGCAATTGAGATCCTCAAAAAGGATATTCCACTTGCACAAAAAATAGAGAAAGAAGTTAGAGCGACACTAAAATAGTGAAGATAACTAAGATTTCTGTACAAAGAAAGGAAGGACGACTCAATCTAGAAATAGATGGGTCGTTCTTTTGTTCAATTACAACGCATACTCTAGCTGATTTAAACTTGTATAAAGATAAGGAGATCACTCAAGAGCAACTTGATGATTTATTAAAATTAGAACTAGAAAATAGATTCTATGAAAGAACTTTAAACCTTCTGGCAACTAGAGTTAAAAGTAAAAGACAGATACAAACATATTTAAGGGATCTCAGCTTAAAGAAAAAAGACAAGTGGTATTCAAGTAAAGATATTGATTTTACCCCAATTTTTGAAAGAGTAATTGCTAGACTTGAAAGGATTGGTATATTAAATGATAATACTTTTGCTAGACTTTTTGTTGAGAGTAGAATAAATGGAAAGCCTCGAGGTAAACGACAGATTCAAATGGAATTACAAACAAAAGGTATTTCCAGAGAAACTGCAAAAACAATACTCGATGAACTATTACCAGATAATGAAGAAATGATTGAAAGAGTATATGCAAAGAAGTATAAAGAACAGGCATTTGACTTAAAGGATTCCAAAAAAGTCGGGTTTCTATTAAGAAAAGGTTTTGATTGGGATGATATTTCTAAACTAGAAAGAAAATTAAAAGATGACACTCAAGAGTAGTAAAATTTGGAACTTTGATAATACTGTTAAACCTCAGAATATATTAGAAATTCTCAAAAAAAGAGGTGTAGAAGATATTGAAAAGTTTTTAAACCCAATTTTAAGTGATATTCCTAACTTCCAAAGTCTATATAATTCAAAGAAAGCAGCTGTTGAGATTATTGATGCCGTAAAACTAGGTAAAAAGCTATTTATACACGGCGATTTTGATAGCGATGGAGTATGTGCTACCGCAATACTTTGGGAATGTATATATAATGAAGTATCTGAAAAGTTAGGTGTTAAGGCTGATATAAAACCATATATTCCAAGTAGAGTTGATGAAGGGTATGGTTTAAGTGAGAGTAGTTTAGACGCTATGATATCAGAAGGTGCTCAGTTAATTATCACCGTTGATTGTGGGATAAGGGATAGAGAAAGAATTGAGAAGTATATAA
>CAZIIC010000066.1:1717-2608 GCA_964539195.1 uncultured Candidatus Saccharibacteria bacterium | reverse complement strand
AAAATAGATTTTGGTATTAAAAGAGAAGATAGAAGAAGACATTTCTACCTACTTGGTAAAACAGGTGTAGGTAAGTCTACAGTGTTTAAAAATATGTTCATATCAGATGTAATTGCTGGTGATGGCTGTTGCTTTGTTGATCCTCATGGTGACACAATCGATGAAATACTTGAGTATATACCTCAAAATAGGCTAAAAGATGTTGTATATTTCAACCCTGGAGATACAACTAAGCCACTTGGATTTAATATGCTTGAGTTAAATGATGCGTCCCAAAGAGATCTTGTTGCAGATGGTGTTGTGGAAGTATTCAAGAAGCAATTTGATATGTCTTGGGGGCCAAGACTTCAATATCTTCTCACTAACGCCGTTGCTACCGCTTTGGAAGCGCAGGGGACAACACTTCTCTCGGTTTTAAGATTGCTAATTGATAAGAATTATAGAAAGTTCATATTAAAGCAAGTTAAAGATCCGATTCTTGTTAAATTCTGGGAAGAAGAGTATGCCCAGATGTCACAAAATCCAAAACTTGTTGCTGAGGCAATTGCTCCAATCCAAAACAAAGTTGGACGATTCATATCTTCCTCTGTAATAAGAAATATTGTAGGTCAGGTGAAATCATCTTTTTCACTTAGAGAGATTATGGATAACAAAAAGATACTTCTTGTTAATCTTGCTCAAGGAAAATTAGGAGAGGAAAGCTCTGCGCTTTTGGGGGGTATGATCATTACTCGTCTTCAATCAACAGCTATGGAAAGAGTAGATATGGCAAAAGAAGATAGAAAAGATTTCTTCTTGTATGTTGATGAGTTCCAAAACTTTGCAACTGACTCCTTTGCAAAGATACTTTCTGAAGCTAGAAAGTATAAGCTTAATCTTACAATGACAAAC
>CAZIIC010000066.1:0-1707 GCA_964539195.1 uncultured Candidatus Saccharibacteria bacterium | reverse complement strand
TGGTATGACTTCAAAGCCATTTAGTGCTAAATCTTTAGATAATAGATTCCAGAAATTTGGATTAAGGGGTGAAATTGTTAGGACAAGTAGGGATGAGTATGGTATGGAGAAGGAAGTAATTGAGGATAAGATAAGGAGATGGAGTGAACAGAAGTATAGTGAGAGTGGCAATAGATCACTAGACCCAAATGCAAAGCCAAAAGATATTAAACAAATGGCAAGTAACTCCTCAAATATGCCCGTTGTTATAGAAAATACTTCAACTGAAATCGTTCCAGTAATTGATGAGCCTAGTGATTTAAATGGATAAGTAAAAAATGTACGATTCTTTACACAAAGAATCTGCCCAACAATTTGAGTATCTAAATTACAGCCACTGGTTGTCTCATTCAGAATTACCGTATTTTGACTTTCAGGTTGCTTTTGAACAAAGTATTGTGTATTCCCCAGGTGTCATAATTGAAGCTTTAAAAGTAGCAAAAGACTGCCTCGATAACTATCCGGGAGAGAATATTGAACAAAGGAGGGCTACTTCTGAAGGATGGTTAGGTTGGTGGATTGAAGAACTTGCAAGATGTACAGATAACGGTTTTGCATTTATGAAAACGTATAATGTTAATGAATTTAATAAACTAGGGGAGGAGTTTTTAAAGAGTAATCAATTGGTGGATTTTCTAAATGGGAAGCCCATACCTGCAGTTTGGTTTGTTGCTGGACTTGAGGGTCATGAAGGACATCGTTATGCATTAGATTCAATTCTTTCTAAGAAAAGGATAATACCCGTTATTGTTATTGAAAGGGAAGAATATCTCCTTAGGAAAGATCGTAAATATCCCTTTCTTCCTTTAGAACTTCGGGTTTCGATGTATTCCCATTATCTAAGAAGAAGGGGGAATAGAGGAATAATATTATGTAATCCGTATTCTACATTTGTATCAGATCAATATTTAGATGATATCTATATAGATCTAATGGAACGATTACATGCAATTGTGTGTTTACCAAATGCAAATGATCCTGAAGGTACTTTCAACGGAAAAATTAAAAGATCTGTATTTTTAAACTCTGATTGGGTAATACCATATCTTGATGTGCCATCAACTACACAGAGAGTAAGGATATAGCTCAGCTAAATTACTAAGGGAAAGCGAAAGAAAAAGAGTGTTATTAGTCACTAAGTGGTAGTTTAAAGCCTAATTTGATATAATACTATTGTCCTTTTATCATTTATTATTTTTATTAAATTTATTATTTTTATTATTATGGATAATACAAGAGATTTATTATCTGTTTATAGAACAGACTACATGTCAGGCTCCCTATTTTTTAACGGAGAATATGTTTCAAAGGTGCAGTTAGTTAAAGTTGTTGAGAAACTTGTGAAAGAAGACGATGCATGGCTTCATGCTGTAGTTAGAAATTCAGGTAATGATATTGCTTTGGACTTTATGTATAAAGCAGATAAGATTAAAAGAGAAGATAGAAACGCAGAATTTAAGGAAATGTTTGAAAAAGAATTGGGTGGAGATTATTTAAATAGATGGGGGTATTCAGATCCAGCAGATGTAATTAAGCAGTAGGTATTGTGTGAATAAATGAAAAAGGGCTAGGGAGGGTAAAACCTCCCTACTTTTTTTAATATCTTGGTGGTAAAATAGGATATATGTCAGGACACAGTAAATGGTCAACAATTAAACATAAGAAAGG
>CAZIIC010000065.1:2193-2629 GCA_964539195.1 uncultured Candidatus Saccharibacteria bacterium | reverse complement strand
GAAAGAAAACCTCCGATGTATTAATGCAAATTGAAGCAGTTATCTCGTCATTAAATAGTTTAAAGCTTGAGATGATTAAAAAAGAGATGAAAGAGGCATTGCTCAAAGAATTGGATAATGTTGTTTCTATGCTTAAGTAGAAGTTCATAGTTATCTTCTATAATGTTTCAATGTATTTGATGAAATTGTTTTTCAGTATATCAGTTATTCTTCCAGCTATATTTTTCCAACAAAAAGTAGATATTAATAATAGTATTGAAATTAAAAGCATTGGTATTAAATCTCCAATATACATTTCATACTCAATAAGTGCTTTGAAGTATGGAGTCATTATTGATGGAAATAGTTTGGAAGGAAATAATTGGGTCGTATATGGTCATAGATTTAGTAGGTTTGGAAAAGATATTGCGTTTTTGAATTTAGATAGGGTTAGTGG
>CAZIIC010000065.1:0-2183 GCA_964539195.1 uncultured Candidatus Saccharibacteria bacterium | reverse complement strand
AAGCTAATTCTCAAAGGTGTTGAGTATCTATATGTTGTTGACGAGATACTTGAAATTGAGCCAGACCAATTATGGAGTATTTCTCAAGGAAGTAGTCGGCAAATAACGCTTATTACATGCACTCCTGTCCTTTATCCAATGAAAAGATTGGTGATAATAGCTCAATTAAAATAGTGGGTATAAAATTGGATATAATCTGGTATACTAGGACAATACACTTAAATATAATCCTTGTAATATAATGAAGATTAAAAGCATTAATCCAATTTCTTTTGAAATTAGTCTAGACACAGTTACAGTTGTTACTGATCCTCTTGCGTTTTCAGAGTTCAATGTGAAATTTCCTAAAACAGAAGGTGATGTAGCTGTATTTACACAAGATAAATATATTGGGAAAGAAGATATTCTTAAAGATTTTGATAAGTTAGTTGGAAAGAATAGAGAGCAGATTTTCGAAATTGCTGTTGCTGGTGAATTTGAAATTGGTCAAATACTTATTCAAAGACCTGTTAACGCTCCGTTTGTAATACTAGCTTCAGGTAACTCAAGAATTGTACTTCTTGGATTAGATTCTAAGGACGCTGATGTAAATCAATTCAAAGATTTAGGTAATGTTGATGTATTAATAGCTCCTGTTGGAAACGGAGAGAAATTTATCGATTATGACAAACTTCAAGATGTTATTTCAGAAATTGAACCTAGTATTCTAGTACCTTATGCTTTTGGAAGTGAATTAGGATTAAAGAGCAAGGATGAGTTTTTGAAGCACTTTGGATATACAAACTTTAAAGATGAGAAAATGCTAAAAGTCACCGCAAAGTTTGAAGAAGACGAGAGAGCAATGGAAGTGATATTTATATCTTAGTAAATATGGCAAAAATTCCTCCACAAAATATAGAGGCAGAACAATCAGTAATTGGTGCAATGCTACTTGATAAAGAGGCTGTAATTAATGTTGCTGGATGGTTACATGCTGCGCACTTTTACGAACCAAGACATTCAATAATATACGAGAATTTAATCGAACTTTTTGAACAAGGAATGCCAATTGATTTGGTTACTTTGTCGGATAAGTTAAAGAGTAAAGATGTTTTAAAAAAGATAGGTGGTAGAGCATACCTTACTGATCTTGTTGCAATGGTTCCAACAAGTGCGCATGCTTCTGAATATGGAGATATAGTTAGATCAAATGCTGTTAGAAGAGGATTAATCCAATCTGCAGCAACTATTACTGAACTTGCATTTAATGAATCTCAAGATTTAAAGGATGTTGTTGATAAATCTGAGAAACTGCTTTTTGATGTTGCTCAAGTTGGTGTTAAGACAAACTTCACCCCTATTAAAGACCTTCTTAAAGAAGCATACGAAAGGGCTGAAAGAGCCGAACATCAAGATGGGTATTTAGGTATTTCCACAGGTTTTAGAGATATTGATTCTGTTCTTGGAGGTCTTCAGAAATCAGACTTAGTTATTCTTGCTGCCAGACCTTCTGTAGGTAAAACATCATTTGCACTTGATATAGTTCGAAATGTAGCACTTCTTGAAAAGAAGAAGGTTGCCATATTTTCACTTGAAATGTCTAAGAGTCAGATTACAGATAGACTTGTGAGTATGCAGTCAGGAATTCCAATGTGGGATACAAGAGTAGGTAGGATGACAGATGAAATGTTTGCAAAATATGCTGAAGCAATGGGTGAGCTGGCAGAAGGTGTAATGTTTGTTGATGATACTCCAGGTCAGCATATTAATGAGATTAGAACAAAATGTAGGAGACTAGCCTTAGAGCGAGGAGTTGATATCATTGTTATAGACTATCTCCAGCTAATTCATGGAAGTAGTAAAGAGGGGAGAACTCAAGAAGTATCTGAAATTTCACAAGGATTAAAGAACATAGCTAGAGAGGTTGATGTTCCAGTTATTGCACTTTCACAGCTCTCACGTGCTGTTGAGAGTAGAAATAGTAGAAGGCCTCAGCTTTCAGACCTAAGAGATTCAGGATCTATTGAGCAGGATGCTGACATTGTTATGTTTATCGATAGAGAAGAAACATATAATCCAGATACAGAGAGAAAAGGTGTTGCTGAAATTATTATTGCAAAACATAGAAATGGTCCAACAGGAGATGTTGAAATAGCGTTTGTTAAAGAACTTGCTAGCTTCAGAAATCTATTTAAGGATAAAGG
>CAZIIC010000064.1:0-2649 GCA_964539195.1 uncultured Candidatus Saccharibacteria bacterium | reverse complement strand
AACACTTATCCTCAGCAATAATTAGCTGAAATTTTGACTGTAAGCCAAAAACAATACTTGTTCAACTAAACAAAAACAGTCCTTTAGAGTCTAAAACATTTTCTTGAGCTAAGTAAAGAGGTAACATTTTAAGCTAACATCTTTTTTAATTACTATTAAATTCAAGAAATTTCTGCTATTATTACCATTCACCAAATCACATTTCTATAATATCAGAAGAACAAAATAAAAACTCTAAGAACAACTTTGCTTATTACAAATAAAAGCATAGAGAATTCTAAATTATCAAAATATCAGTTATGAAATTTTATTCTCAATTTACAAACTTAACACCCATATCCTTCCAATATTCCAATTCTATTTTATTAACAATTCCTAGTTTATCAAAAGACAAAATATACTCTGTGTGCATATCGGTATATCTAACCATAAAACTATCCTCTGTCTTGTTAAAAACAGTTACTTTCATTCCTTTCAGCCTAACATTGATGTTCTCAAAAGAAAAACCATTAATATCGCTTAATAGTCTCTCTTTTTGATTCTTTCTAAAGACTGTTTTGTGAAAGAAAAAAAGTATTTTATACCAATATCTCATATAAATCATTTTAATTTTATTGCCGTTTTTATTCAAAATCATAAATTATGAAACTCTTTAGGAGACATCCCTCTTATTTCTTTATACTTGAAATAGAATAGACTCCTAGTCTCAAACCCTGATTGTTTTATAATATCTGTGATATTAAATTTCTCATTATATTTTAAACTCCTTCTAATCTCCTTATCAAAATAATCAATACGATATCTATTTATTAGTTCACTAAATTTAACTCCATAAATTCTCTTTATCAATTTTGAAGTATTTATTGTACTATAATCAATTTTAGCACACAAATGATATAATTTAAAATTAGGTTTTAGATATATTAATGATTGAATTAAAAAAGCTTCTATTCTATGATAATATATTTTTTCTTCGTCGGTCAATCCTTCTAAATTCATATTTATTGTTTTTGTGAAACCTTTCATTCATTCTGTTATCTTAATTATCTTAGCACAACGAATGTACTTCTTCTATTTTGTTGATGTTCGGCCTCGGTACATGGTACCGCATCCACACATGGGTTTAGTAAGTGACTCTCTCCATAACCCTTAGCTGTTAATCGCTCTGGATTGATGCCTCGTTTTATAAGGTAAGCCATCGTTGCATCAGCTCGTCTTTGAGAAAGTAATTTGTTGTACTTTCTATTTTGACGGCTATCAGCATAAGAACTTATCTCGATTTTAATACTTGGATATTCCTCTAAAGCCTGAATAATTTTTTCTAGTGAAACTATCGCATCTTTACGGATGGTTGATTTATCAAGGTCAAAATAGATTTGAGTGATTTCTAACACCTTGGCTAAATCCAAGCCGGGTTCCATTTTATATGTATCTTTTTTAAGTTCGATATCACTTTTAAGAATGGTTTCATTCAAATTAGTTACCAATTCTATTGAAGCTACATAATAGTCTTTCTTTGAAATATTGATGGTGTAAGCTGTATTGGAAGTGACATTCTCAAAAGTGAAATTTCCATTCTCATCAGCGAGTGTTCTAGCTACTTCATTGTTGCTTTTATCCAACAAAACAAGTGATGCATAAGCTATCGAATCGGAATTGGTTTGGTCCAATACTCTTCCTTTGATGTTAGTTAAGTATTCAAACACAAACGGTGTTCCTGTATTTTGGAAGCTATACAAATCATCATCTCCTTTTCCTCCCGGTCGGTTACTGCTCAATACTCCCTGATTAGTAGTTCTATCCCAGTTCATATCAAAATCATCAAACGGACTATTAATAGGCGCCCCTAAATGAACTGGTAAGGCATTAGGAACATTTAAATCTACTGCATAAATGTCATAGCCTCCCATTCCTAATCTACCATCTGAAGCAAAGAGTAGAATGTTGTCTTTGGTTACAAAAGGATAACTCTCTCTAGCTTCGGAGTTAATGGTACTCCCTAAGTTTACTGGATTGCCAATAGTCCCATCGGGATGTAATTCGATTTTGTATAAATCGGATTGACCATAGCTTCCTTTGGCATCGCTAGCAAAATACAAGGTGGCTTCGTCTGGTGACAATGCAGGATGTGCTACTTTAATACTTTCTGTAGCAAAAATTTCCAACACACCATTGACTACCCATTTGCCGTTTTCATTAGTAGCTTTATAGATTTTATTGAGTCCATTAACCAATTTTCTCTTGTGGTTTTCTTTGACTTCGTTTTGGGTATAGTACATTGTCTTACCGTCTTTGGTAAAAACAGAAGTGGCTTCGTGGTATACTGAAAATATTTTTTTAGAAAATAATTTTGGTTCTGTATAGTAATTAGCACTATCCTTAACCTTTACACTATAATACACGTTCGTGAAGGCTTGACCTGTTCGTTGGTAAACCTGATTGGCAATGATTTTTGGTCGAGAACTGGCAAACAACAAAGTATCTCCTTTGATCGTACTACTAAAATCAGAGTACTTCGAGTTGATATTTAAATTCGTAATGCTAAAATTGTCTGAGTCTTTCTTGATACTGTTTTGGGCTTTGAGTGTTGGTATTTGATTTTTAACGCGTAGCTCTGCTGGTTTTTCTTTAGCATGTTCTGCCATTACC
>CAZIIC010000063.1:0-2880 GCA_964539195.1 uncultured Candidatus Saccharibacteria bacterium | reverse complement strand
TTTAAACTTAATTTGCTTTAAGTTTAAAAGAATTTCAACAACATCTTCCTTAACACCTTCTAGTGTTGAGTACTCATGCTCTACACCTTTAATTTTTACAGATGTAATAGCGCTTCCTGGAATACTAGATAACAAAACTCTTCTTAATGAGTTAGCAAGTGTATTTCCATATCCTCGAGGTACAGGAGAAATTTCGTACATTCCTTGTACATCTGTCTCTTCAACTGTCTTTACTGCAATATCTACAAATTTAAGCATTTCAATTATTTTCAAAAATTATCTAGAGTAGAACTCTATAATTAAGTTCTCTTTAATACCTTCATCAATTTGATCTCTATTAGGTAGTGCAACAACTTTTCCTTTTCCACCGTCTTTTTCAATCCAAAGTGGGGATGGTACTGTTTGCTGTACTGGAGCTAATTTAGCCAACTTTAATTCAACAACATCGCCTTCCTTAACAATATATGAAGGTACACTCATCTTTTTTGAGTTAACAATTACATGTCCATGTGTTACAAACTGTCTTGCAGCACCTTTAGAAGGAGCTAGTCCCATTAAGAATACTGTGTTATCAAGTCTCATTTCTAACATTCTAAGAAGAACCAAACCTCTATCTAAGCCTTTAAGCTTTGAAAGTCTTGTAGCTTCATCAACAAGGCTTCTAAATTGCTTTTCTCTCATTCCATACATTCTCTTTACTTTTTGCTTCTCTCTTAATTGCATTCCGAAGTTAGAAAGTCTAGCCTTTTTAGCATTTCCATGCTGTCCAGGTGCATAAGGTTTTCTAACAATTCCTGCTTTTTGAGATAAAGATCTCGTTCCTTTTAGTGAGAGCTCAATTCCCTCTCTTCTACTTAATCTTTCTTTTGGTCCTGTATATCTTCCCATTTATATGTTTACTAAGTTACTTTACTTTCTTGGTAATTTTCTAGGTCTACATCCATTGTGTGGAATAGGTGTCCTATCAACCAATTGAGTTATTTTAATTCCAACAGCATCAAGTCCTTTGATAGCAGCGTTTCTTCCTGCTCCAGGTCCTTTAATAAATGCTTTTGCATCTTTTAATCCATACTTCTTAACTGCAATTTCTCCTGCATATTGAGCAGCTCTTGTTGCAGCAAATGCTGTACTTCTTTTTGATCCTTTATATCCAACGTTTGCTGGGCTTCCTTGTACTAATACTTTTCCATCCGTATCAGAGATTGTAATGATAGTATTGTTAAATGTCGATTGGACACTAACAATTCCTGACTGTACTGATCTCTTTGCTGTTTTTTTTGTAGTTTTCTTTTCCATTATTATTTATTATTTTTAAGTCTTTTCTAATTTCCTCTTTAATCCTCCGACAGGCTGTGCTTTACCTTTTCTTGTATGTGCATTATGTCTTGTTCTTTGTCCTCTTACTGGAAGTCCTACTTTATGTCTTAGGCCTCTGTATGATTTAATATCTTTAAGTCTTTTAATATCTCTAAATACCATCTGTCTTAATTCACCTTCAACTTTATGATTTAGTTCTAAGTATTTTCTTAGTTCATCAAGTTTACTTTCGTTTAAATCCTTAACCTTTGTATCATCTGAAATATTTAAGGCTTTTGTAATCTTCTTTGAAGTTACAGTACCTATACCAAAAATATTGGTAAGGGCTACCCAAACTCTCTTCTGATCTTGTATGTCTACTCCTGCTACTCTTGCCATCTAAATAACTTTTAAATTAACCTTGTCTTTGTTTATGTTTTGGATTCTTTTTACAATATACATAAACTCTACCTTTTCTCTTAACGGTATAACAGTCTGCACATCTAGGTTTTACTGAAGCTTGTACTTTCATCCTACTTATTTCTATATGTTATTCTTCCAATCTTTGGGTCGTATGGGGAGATTTCAAGTCTTACCTTGTCTCCAACAGCCAACCAAATATAGTTCATTCTCATCTTTCCAGAGAGATAACCAATAATCTCATGTTTCTGACCGTTTACATCAATTTCCAATAAAAATCTTGTATCTGGCAAACATTCCTTTACTATACCTTCGACTTCTATTACATTCTTATCTTTTTGCGCCATAAAGCCCTTTATATTGTGTGATGTAAAATCCATCGGATTATATCAAACACAAACGCCACTTGCAATTACCATTTAGTTAAAACAAGTGGTTCTTTTCCAACAACAACTGTATGCTCAAAAAGTGCTGAAAGCTTACCATCTTTTGTAGTACTTGTCCACCCATCTTTACGAGAAATTCGGATATCTGGCTTACCTTCATTAATTATTGCCTCAATTGCTAGGGTTTGACCTTCATAAAGCCGTTCTCCAGTACCTCTTTCACCATAACCTGGTATAAATGGTTCTTCATGCAAATTATATCCAACCCCATGGCCAGTCATCTCAACTACAACAGAAAATCCTTGGTCTTCAACTGTTTTTTGCATTGCATATCCAATATCACCAACTCTTTTTCCTGGCCTTGCTTCTTTAATTCCATTTAATACCGCTTGTTTAGTTGCATTCATGAGTTTTTGAGCTACATCTGAGATCTTTCCAACACCAACTGTAACCGCACAATCTGAAAACACGCCCTGATATTTGATTCCCATATCTAAGCTTACAATATCACCGTCTTTCAAAACATATTCATCAGGAATCCCGTGTACAACGACATCATTTACGCCAACACAAACCGTTTTAGGAAACCCATCGTATCCTTTGAATGCTGGTTTAACATTATATTCTTTACATAGTTGCTCTGCTCTATCATCAATTTCAAGAAGTGAAACCCCTTGTTTTGCCATTGATGATATTTCCGAGAGTATTTCAGAGAGAATTACTCCTGCTTTTCTCATTTTTTCAATTTTATCTATATCTACGTATTGTTTCATTAATA
>CAZIIC010000062.1:0-2945 GCA_964539195.1 uncultured Candidatus Saccharibacteria bacterium | reverse complement strand
CAAAGGTAGACTATATCTAGAAGTTGGAGGAAAGTTTCTATATGACGCTCATGGAGCTCGTGTACTTCCTGGGTTTAATCCAGAGAGTAAGTTAGAGATTTTTAAGAAGTTTGAAAAAGGCATGGACATTATCTTTTGTGTAAACGCAAATGATATAGCCAATAATAGAAGGTTATACAACTTTAACCAAGGGTATATTAGATCTACAGTTGAACTAATTCAGAAGTTTAAGAAAACATTTAAATCCGAACTATTTGTATCCATTAACCTTGTTGAAGATGAAAACTTTGTGTATGCCAAAGAATATAAAGAATATATGGCAAAGCTTGGAATTAAGGCATATTTTAGATATGTAATTAAAGGATATCCAAAATCAAACAAAGTTTTATCTCTACAAGGATATGGGCAGGATGAATATATTGAGGTTACACAACCTCTTGTAATAGTTACAGGAGCAGCCTCAAACTCTGGGAAGATGAGTACATGCATGGGACAGATATTTAAAGAGTCACTAAATGATAAAGATAGTGGATATGCAAAGTATGAGACTTTCCCAATATGGAATCTACCTTTAAACCACCCAATCAATATAGCCTATGAAGCCGCCACAGCCGATATAGGCGATTATAATCAGATTGACTACTTGCATGCCCAATATCACAATATTACCTCTGTAAACTACAACAGAGACATTCAAGCATTCAAGATTGTTAGAGATTTTGCAGAGAATGTTCTTACACATAGCAACTTTATGTATCATTACAAATCTCCAACAGATATGGGTATAAATATGGCAGGTTTTGCAATTGAAAATGATGAGATCTGTAGTATAGCTTCACTTAGAGAAATAGAAAGAAGGATTGAGTGGTACAAACAAACAAAGGACAAAGACGCAATTAGAACGTGTAAATCACTATATGAGAAAGCATTGAAATATGTTAATGATAAAGATTATAATTCCGAGATAATAATCTAATAAGATTTAACATGCCGGCATTATCATATTGCTTACCTCCCGGCCCAGAACAGCCTCCACATGTGCAAGGTATTATCGTTACAAGTTTACCTTATATTGAGAAAGCCGTTGCAAATAGACACGGAGGTGCTAGCAAAGCCGTGGCCATAAGTTATGAGTTTATAGATTATGACACCCTATCAATACGCTTTAGGGTATTACTTACCATAAATATTGATTTAGAAGAAGTTTATGAAGTAACTTTCGATACAAGTTATGGAGAATTTTCTGAAGATAGTACGACAATCGTTCCTTACACTCCTTTATATTTTGCGAGATCTTAATCTATTAATCTAGGTTGAGTTACCTCTTCTTTAGAGTCTTCAAGATGAACTTTATCCATTATCTTATTCATCTGATTTACTCTTGTTTTACTTACTTCTCCATACTGTTTAGTTAGGGAATCAATTCGATCACCCACCTTATCAAATTCTTCACTAAATTTTCCAAACTCTTTCTCTAGTGATCTAACATATGTAACAATTTGAGCAATATTTTGTTGTACTCTAAAGTTTTCATATGACTGTTTAATCATTCTCAAAAGTGCAGTGAAGCTAAATGGCCCTGTAAAGACAACTTTCTTTTCCATTGCTTCTTGCCAAACGGGTTGAAGTTTTTCATAGATATATGAAAATATCATTTCATTTGGTATGAAGAGAATTACAAAATCAACAGTTTTATCTTCAGGATTTATATAGTCTCTAGATATTACTTGCTTTATCTTATTCTTTACATCTTGTTCGAAATCTTTAAGATATTTTTTCTTTGTTTCTATATCTTCAGTTTCTGTACTCTTTTGAAGATTTGAATATGGAAATTTAGCATCTACATTAACTTTTGTTCCATCAGGAAGAAATATTGTGAAGTCGGGTCTAGTCTCACTATTTGCTTGCTCTTTGTTAAAATTATAGTCCTTACCAATTACAAAACCAGCCATTTTTAAAAGATTATCAGCAACCTGTTCTCCAAATTGACCTCTCATTTGATTGTTTGAAAGTACATTTTTCAATCCTTCTGTACTTGAGGATAGTTTCTCGGTGAGGGTTTTCTGTTGTTCCATCTGCTCTACTATTTTTGCAAAGGAAGAAGCTCTATCTGTTTCAACTCTATTTAAATCTTCTTTAACCATCTTGATCATTCTTTCTATTTCCCCCCTCTTATTCTCCATATCGGTTCTAATCTCTTTCTTTTCAGATGAGAGCTTTTCGTTTGCAAGTGTAATTAAACTTTCATTTGCAACCTTTAGAGCTTCAGGAAGCATCTGTTTAATACTATTTTCTAATGCAGTATCGTTATTTCTTTTTTGAAAAAAGAATATTCCAACTGCAATTGCGACACCTAATACAATACCAATTATTATTTCCATTTTATTACTTGTTAATTAATTCTAATTCTAAATATGTTGGTTTAAAACCTTTTCGATTATAGAAGGATATTGATCTTTCATTATTATGAACAACTTCTAACTTTACTCTATTTATATTTTTTGTTTTAGTCCAAAGAATAAATCGTTCAATTAATTTCTCACCAATACCTTTACCTCTATATTCCTCACTGACAAATAGACTATCAATTTCAGCTACATCGTGCAATTTTCTAAATTCTTCGTGTCCTATTGCACCACAGATATATCCAAAAATACTTTCATTCTCTTCTGCCACATAAACAAAAGAATTATCACTAGTTAATCTACTTTTGAAATATTGTTTACTATCCTCTGTTTTGTCGTAGTTTAAATCATATAATACTTCAAAATTTTGCTCATATTCAAATAACTTTGAGTGAAGTTCCTGTATTATATTCAAGTCATTAATTTTACCATTTCTGTATGTAATCATAGTTTAGTATATCAAGTTATTATGTTTGACTAAAAGCAGTATATTATAGGATAATACAATTCATACCATGACAGAATACTTTATGCATAATG
>CAZIIC010000061.1:0-2973 GCA_964539195.1 uncultured Candidatus Saccharibacteria bacterium | reverse complement strand
GTGAAAAATCAATTACACTAAAAGATGCTGCGACAATACACGACAGGAACGTTGAATTAGCATTAGAATTATTTGATGAATCAGATACACCACCTTACATTGAGGGTAAAAACGTATTGGTAGAAATAATAAGAAACTACTTTAAAAATGGGTTTGGTGACAATTGGCATAAGCTTGATTTATTAGAAAAGTTTGTTAAGAAATCTAATAATATAAATAAAGGTCCTAATCATTCAAATGATTTAGGGTTTAAGTTTGTAGCCATAATTACAGCAATTAGATACTTTCAAAATGATTTGCCTACCGAAGGAATAGATAATATCTGGGATAAACTAAAGATGCTCAAAAAAGAATTGAAAGCTAAACATGAAGATTCTGGAAGATATCTCTCAACCGTTTATGATGCAGACAAGTACTAATTGCATCTTAATGTAGAACCACTGTTGTGTTGAATCTGGATAATTTTTGGTATGTAGTGGGATGAAATAAGTAAAACAATTACTTATTATAATCTCTCTCAAAAGCATTGTTACATGCTGGCCAGTGATGAGCAGGATTACCAGACATATCATACATTCTAGAAACTACTTCAATTTGATCATAACCATCAAACATATTAGTTCCTCCATAAGCTTTAAATGTATACTCTGTGAACTGGTAAAGACCGTAGAATGCTTTACTACCATCAAAGTATTTGTCATATCCTCTTCCTGAATCACACCCTGATTCACATAACATTACATACTTCATCCAAGTATTCTTCTTTTTATTCTTTTCTTTTGGAGCTACATCATCAACTACCTTATTCCAATACGAACAACTAGCAATTGTAACTGGCTTTGTACCTATTAATGTCACTTGATCTACAGGTTTTAGTATTACATTTGTTTCTAAAACTTCTGATCTATATGCAACATCATCTTTATATATAACTCTAACAACCTTTTCTAAAACTCCATTTGAACCTTTAGTTTGTAACTTCTTTATCCCTTTATCTAACGTATTATCTTCAATAGTTATCTTTTTAAAATATATTGGTAGATTATTCGTATATACTTCACTTTCAACTTTAACAATAACTATAACTCCGTTATGTGGAATGAATTCAGTAGGAGAAGGGACAATCTCATCATCATTATCAAGAGAAATATTTAACTCATTTAAAATCTCTGAAGCAGTATTTGCATACACTAAGTAGTTATTCTCACCATCTTTAGTCCTAATTTTTATATTCTTTGGTGCAAAACCAACATTAAACTCATTTGAGGTCTCAAACCCAAACTTAGGAATATCTTTTGAAGATACGCCAAGAATCTTTCCTTCTTGAGCATAAATATTAGAATCTTGGATAAATATACCCGTACACATTAGAAGGAAAAGGGTAATTAAGGATAGCGACCTTATATAACTTTTAAGTTTTTCGTGACTATTATGCCTTAACGGCAGTTGTTGCATACAAAATAGTACAATATTATTCCAAACTGATACAACAAGGTATCAAATTTGAACTATTCAGTGTAGCAGATATTTGACATCACTTCATCTATTAAATACTATGAATGTAATGAAAAATATCTGGAAATATATACTAATTGCAATCCCTGTACTACTTGTTTTGGCTGTTATCGTCTTCTATTTAATCAAACTCCCTACAAATGAAAAACAGGCTAAATATGCTGAATATATAACTCAATCAAATTCATTTTACGAACAGAAAGAATTTGCAAAAGCCCTCAATTCTTTAAATCTAGCCTCTCAATTAATACCAAATAATTATCAAGCATACGAAGGAATAGCAAAGATACTTGTAGACAAGAATCAGTTAGGACAACTAACTCAAGTACTTGAAAAGTCCGCAACACTTCTAACTAACGACCAACAATCTCAGCTATATTCCATACTAGGTGAAGGATATATAAAGGTTAGAAACTATGAACTCGCAAAAAACAACTATCAGAAAGCAGTAGACCTTTCATATACAAATGAAATAGCAAAACTTGGCTTATCTAGCTCATACTTAGGACTAGGAGACTATACAAAAGCCTCATCATATTTAGATATTCCAACAAATTCAGTTAATTATGAAAAAGCATACCTATTAAAACTCATATCTTCATTTAAGGACACAGCAAAGATATCGGAGATATTAAAAGAAGAATTGAAAGTAACGGATACAACTATTGCTAAGTATGTTAATGATTATATAAAAATATCTAAAGTTGATGCTAAAGATGAACTATACGTCTCAACTCTTCTAGCTCGAATATATGTAATTAATGGGTATAACCAACTATCTTTAAACATTATTGAACCTCAAAAGGAAAATATGATGGAATATCAGGATGCAGTATATATATTAGCAGTATCATATTTTAACCAAGGTGATGCTACAAAAGCATTAGAACTTCTACGAGACTATTCAAATCCAAATGCAAATCCTGATATATACCTTCTTGAAGCAAGAGCGTATGTAAAAAGTACAGATATAGAACAAGCAATAAAAAAATACGATCAAGCAGTAGCCTCAGCAGGGGACGAAGTTGAACCAATTTATGTTGAATATGTAGATTTTCTTCTAGATCAAGCACAGTATGCAAAAGCTAAAGATGTTTTAGATAAAGCAGATAAGAAGTTAAATGAGAATTGGATAGAAGTAGCATACTTAAGAATGTATGTACTCCAAAAAGATAATACTAAGTCCCAGTTCTATACAGATAAACTAGCAAAATCTACAACACTTCTTGATAATGAGAAGAAAGAGTATATGTATTGGGCAATATATCAATATATAGAAACACAAAAGAATAGTGATGCAACTATATTGCTAGCTAAGCTTAAAGAAATTGATAGTAAGAATCCAGAATATTACCTTCTTAACGGTAAACTATACTTAGCAACAGCAAACGCAAATGAAGCAAAAGCCAATTTAGAAATGGCAATAGACTTAGACCTTAAAGGTGATGTTACTGACAC
>CAZIIC010000060.1:0-2977 GCA_964539195.1 uncultured Candidatus Saccharibacteria bacterium | reverse complement strand
ATCAAACAGAACCAAGGTTACAAGCATACGAAGACGTTATTGAACTAATCTGCATGTTTGCATGGAATAGTGACTACTTGGAAGATTACATGACTTTTCTTACCGAGGAAAACTATAGTAAATCAAGAGAAAGTTTAAAATTAATATCATTAAGCAAAGACGATGCTGAAATAATTAAGCAATTAATTGGTAAGATCACAACCGAGCAAATTACAGGTTAGAAATATATTCTCAGTAAAAATGATTAGCATATTACAAAAACAGAATAGCGCAGAGTACAAACCTGAGACTGACAATATCGTTCTAGGTGACTTGATAATACAAAAATATAAAAGTAATTATCCATTACAAAGAATTAGTGCTGAGAAACAGTACATTCATGAGTTGTGGCATAAGTTCTTCTGTAAGCTAAGTACTATCCAACAGTTACAAATAGTTAACGAGTTTAAAATCCTTTTGGATACAAATAGTGACTTCAAAGACAAAGTTCAGACTCTATGTGGATCGTTATATTCAGAGAATGGATATCTTGAACTACATTCAAAATCTATGAATCCCAACCCTGAAATAGTTACTGAAGAGAAAAGAGGCGTAAAAGTTGATGAGACAGTAGTATTAAATTTTCATAATAGGGATGAAGAAATACATTTAGGATACTTAATTACCGAACTACTCTCGCTAAGTAGTGCGAGTGAAATTCCGAACTTAAATACATATTATGAATTGGTACTATCTGCTGTAGAAGAAACAAGTTCAAAAGGTATTTTGATTAAAAGGAAATGGCAATTGGAAAATCTCTCACATCAAATAATTTGAATGTTAAACTCACCAATTATCAATTCAGAGTTTAAAGACAAAACTATAGAAGGATTACAGGAGTTACAAAAATTTGCAAAGGAATATCAGGTCATGGAGTCGGAAACACCAGCCGTAAACAAAGCCTAATAGAAAAATTAATATGCATAGCTTGGGTTTTGCACACTTCCTTCGTTGTTATTTGCTTTATCAATCATATATCTACTTACATCTACTACTCCCCAGGCTAATGGTTGGTAACCTAACATATAATTAACTACAAAACGGTTCGTTATTGTCTCTAACTCTTTAATATTATCTCCCACGTGAAATCCTTTTCTTTGTAAATAATCAGCAACAACATACTCAACATAATCAGCATGAGATTCACTAGCTAGTGAGGCATGTGCTTTTTTACCATAATGAGTATGCAGAAATGTGCGTAATAGCCGAAGGTAGTAAGAACCAAGGATTAATTCCCATAGCTAAAAGTACGCTTAAGATATCAACGCCAGAAAAAGCTAATGTCCTCAATATATAATCAGTGTGATCTTTTATAAGTCCAGGTCTTTTATCTTTTAACCATCGATGACCTTGTTCATGTGCAAAAAGGACAGCAGGAGAAAGTGTAGAGGTATAAATATCTTTTTCAAAAAATGATTTATATATACTCACTTTATCTTCTTGTACAGACATACCAGCAACCATTAATGCTGGCCTTAGTAGATACCAGTACCAATCAACATGCTTATATTTAATATCTGAATTAGGAAGCATTTTGGCTAAGTTCAGAACTTCGTTGCTTGAGTTTGTTTGCAAAAAAGATGAGAGCTTTATGCCTTCAGGATTACTTTTACCATTTCTAAGATCGTAAACCATATCAATGGTATCACCAGATGGTAACGAGTAGTTAATCCTCATAAAACCATTTGAAACTGCACCTTGGAAATTTCCATTTCTCATTGATTTAAATAAACTTTTCAAAGGTTTTTCAATCTCTTTATTATTGTTTGCATCTGCAATCAACATAGAATCAAATCTTCGAACATCAATCATATCCATCTTAAATAGGTCTTTATCCATTTCAGGCTGATCTTCTAAAGCTATGGTTTCAACATTCTTCTTTGAAATCTGCACTTTATCTTCAAAATGTTCAATAACTTCCTGTGGAGTAGGTAAAATCTCTTTAACAAATTCAGCACTCATACCAGGTGGCACTTGCCAATCTTTTCTGACTTGTTCTAATCCTTTAGAGTATTCTGTTAACATATGGTGTATATTATATAATATTGCATTAGAATAAACTATAGGGTATAATTGCTTATCAATTTAGTTTGATATTTATGAAAAAGAATAAAACATTATTACAATTAGTATTAACAGTTGCAGTATTTGCTTCACTTAGTGGAGTTGCATCTGCTTCAGGATATGGAAGTTATGGTCCTTATGGTCCACATACACCTGTAGATACAAGTATTGCAGGAACTGATCTTCTATCTATTGCAGGCTTAGGCTTGTATGGAGTAGGTAGTATTATTGTAGTTTATACATCAAAACTTAAGAAATTAATTCTTAAGTAAATAATAGAATTTAAAAAATCGCTTACAAAACATGGACAGAAATGTCCATGTTTTAATTATGTAACTTTTTAATTTTTAAAATTCATATTTCTACGTTAAATCCTCTTCAATTCTAATTTAATTCACAAGATGATATACAACTTGAACCCGTCCTACAGACAATCTTTACTTGAGATTTCTGACAATGTATAATGTGATTACAAAGATCTAGTGTCCGAACTGTTACCGTATGGTACGCGTTTCTGAGATTCCTCAGAATAGGCACTAGATCGCTCAACTATTCAAAAATCCATTCATCCTCGATTTTGTGTTTAATTATTTCTTTATATAGATTACTATCCCCTTTATCAATTTGAATTGATCTGTGTATACTACCAGATACCATATCTGCCATTTGTATTAGTACATCACTTTTAGAGTCAACAAATTTAATATTATTCATAACTTTATCTTTAACTTCTCCATTTAAACTTTGTCTTAAATATACTCCAATTGCTTTTTTAAGTTTCCTTTCTCCGAATCCATCAATCCTTAACTTTGCGTCTTTAATACTATTGTTATTATGTTCAAGGACTTGTCTTAGGAAAAAATTATAGTAGACC
>CAZIIC010000059.1:0-3026 GCA_964539195.1 uncultured Candidatus Saccharibacteria bacterium | reverse complement strand
CCTGCATGGCTGGGACTGCTGGGTATATGGTTGAGTCATGAAATGATATCCATAAGCCATCAAAGACATTATGAATTTAAGTTAACTAGTTATATGATGAGTCAGTTAAAACTGGAGTTAATTGACGCAAGAGAGAGGAAATAAATTCCTACAATTGCTTAAATATGCGAACACTATTCATTGAAAACCTCTTCTGGGTAATTCTTTCCCTAAGCGTTGCAGCTTACCAAGGCGGCATCATGGGATTTCTGGTTGTTTTAGCCTTGTGGATTCTTATTTTTCTATATTTCAGGAATGATGCTCTGAAAATGGGTCTTAAAATTAGACCGAGATATTTTGTTAAGCAATACCCAGACGAACATGAAAATAAAACCCTAAATTCTTATGAATTTTCGGTCAATGAAGCGGCTATAGATATAGCGAGATATAAGTATTTAGTGGTTTGTTATATGAAAGAAATGGTTATTTTTAGAGAAAAACCAAAGCACAACTCAGCTATTGAAGGCGGCTATGAAGTATTTATTGATAATTGGTTTTCAGATGCTGAATCAATTTACTTTACAACTTTTAATGACCTTAAAGGAAAGCTAGAGTCCGAATTAAAAGATGAAATTAGAGAAGCAAAAAAGATATCTACTTCAGCAAGAAACTATTACTCAGCTCAGTTTATAGAATTCAAGGGCAGGTGGATGCAGGCTGATGCAAGCTTTCCTATCGATTACAAATTACCTTGTTGGATTGACTCCAACAACAAATCTTGAGTAAAAAATATAATGCGTTTACCTAAATTGAATGGATGGCAAAGACTGTTTTGTGCATTATTAGTTTTTCTTTATATACCAATAACTGTAGCTATCTTCCCAAGTAATCCGTGGTTACCTATACCCACTGTAAGCGAAATATTAAAAGAGATTCCAACGCAAACTTTGTTATTGATGAAGGAAAACAAAGTAAAGTTGTTCATTGGTAATGAATTGCAGTTGTCACATAATGTAAATGAAAAAATTGATTGGGATGCTTACATAAGAAGTCAAGACTCTAACTTCAAAAGATATGAAATTAAAGTGAATGAATTCACCTCTGCACAGATTGAAGTTTCTATAAACAATGAACTAAATCGAGAGAAGCATGAAGAGATAATTGATGACTTACATTCATCTTTCAATAAAGCATATAAAAAGAAAGTGTATTGGGAACAGTTTGAATTTTTAGCTATCGCATTAGTATTCCCAGGTATTCTGTATTTACTGGGTTTAACTGTTGCATGGGTTTATAGAGGTTTTCAACCTCAGAACTCAAAGTAAGAAAACAAACTCATATCGACTTATACCAGTGAATTCCTTATGAAAAAATTTATTTTTGTTGGACTGTTTTTGTCTTTTGGTATTTCAGCAGTCAAAGCTGATGTTCAGTTTCGCTGTGCATTTGACTCAGAAATTAAAGTTACTCATTTAGATGTTAAATCGCCCAAATCCACAGTAAAGAAAATAAATGATAAATATACTTTCTGGATTGAAAATAAAAAGGCTTCTTATATCAACTTATCACACGGTCTTAAGTCAGATTTAGATTACCTTTATCAAGGTGTAAGGTTGATGTTTATTGAAAAAACAGTTTCAGATAATAATTTTGTGGTGACTATTTTCTATACAAGAAAGGAAGCCGAAGGATATCCCGCAGTTTTATCCTATACGGGCTGGGATAGAAGCCTTCCTTTTTATAACCCATCAATCTCACTTGGATACTGTAATTAATTACTCTTACTCTCAAGCTATTTAGGATGGTCTACTAGGTACAAAATAGGTGACGCAAGATGTTACATAGCCCTTTATGTAGGCACTGCGGAGGTCAATTTAGACCCGTTAGGATAGGTCATTTATATTGTTCAGATACCTGTAGAAAGTTAGCTTTTAAGTCTAAAAATAGAGCAAAAACTCAAGCAAAAAAGAATAGAAGGCTTTTAGAAAAACTCAAAAAGCTAGCTAATAGTGCATTTGGTTTGTACCTTATCAAGGAAATAAGAAGAGCTGGCACAGTAGAGATACTTCAAGGACATACGGCTGAATCATTAGTCAGTTTAGTGAGCCTAAGAAGACGCTGTACGGCATTAGGAGGCTATGAGGATGGAGAAGCTCTTAGTTATTACGAACTAAGTCACATCTATCCCGTTAACGGCAAAGAAAGACTTGGATTATTAAATCCAGCGAATCTAGCAATTACTTCTAAGACATTTAATCGAAAACACGGCACAAAACTGCCTGTAGAGGGTTATCTGGGTTCTTCAACACCCAGAGCATCCCTTTTAATACAATGGAAAGTAGCCGATTCTCTAGACTCACTAGAGGTCTTAAAACTAGCAAGAAAGTATATCGGTGAAGAGTTTGATATTTGGCTAAAGAAACATCTAATAAACCTGACCCAAAAAGGTGCAATTCTCAAGAAGCTAAAAGACGCTGGCTATGACCACGATGTTCTAAAAACCATGAGACTAAAGGAACTTAAAGCAATTGCGAATGACGAAGAAATTTCATACTTCAGCATTGATAAAGACCCTGAGGATGAATTGTGGATATCCAGAGATGAATTACAGAGACTTGGATTAGATAACTCAGTTTTGAAACATCTAAACCTTTACCACGAAGGGTATTCTTCTTTTAATGATTTCACTACTTTCAAAGAATCTTCAAACGAAGAGGTCAAGTTCAAAAAGTTCCTAATTCAACAAGCTTTTCTTTGCATTCATGGACAACCGTTTAGTGAACTTTGGGAGAATAGACCTTTCAAATTTATTGCTGTAGCATTAGCATCTTCTTCATTAATGGCTGAGGAACCTGTAAAGATGTCTAAATCGGGTATTTGCCATGCACCCAACACAACCTACTACAAACAAACTAAGAATTACACTCCATACCCAACTTTACAAGCTTGCTTGAGTGCTGGCGGAAGGATGCCAAAGAAATGAAGAAAAATAATTTAATCCTTTTTTGTCTTTTTTTAGTACCGTCTTTTGCTTATGCTGAATGGAC
>CAZIIC010000058.1:0-3083 GCA_964539195.1 uncultured Candidatus Saccharibacteria bacterium | reverse complement strand
GAGTAAGTTCTTTTGATCTTTTAAATCTCATGCAGTAGAAGATGCCAAAATCATATTGATGGTGATCACTTAGTCCATGGATATCGATTAGCGTTCTAACTTTCTTCTCTTTAAAAAGGTCTTTAATTGCAAATTTGTAAGGATTATTATCAAGTTGATTATAATTTGGATCATATTCGACTATATTTTTAGTAGCAACGATTCCATAGGCTCCACTTATAGACGAGATTTCACGAACTAACTCACCTGTTCTTGGCTCTCCTTGCTTTAAAACCCCTCTAATTGATGGCCTTCTATGAGCATACACATGAGGTGCTGATAGCAATACAGGAACTTTACCGGAAATAATTTCAAATTCTTTATCCATAATATTCAGATTAACATAGATCTGAGATTATTTGAATGATAAAGATTTAATATCAATTAGATTATTTAGGGTTCTAGTAGACGCTATATACTTAAAATTGTCTGGTTTTGTAAAACCAACTGTAATTACTGATTCAAACTCAAGTCCTTTTGATTGTAGGATATCAATAATAAATATTGATATCCCAAGCTTATCTGTAATTTCACTACTCTCAAAAAGTTTAAGAACTTTTTCTTTAAGTTCAACTCCATTACAAATTATAGCTAAATTGTCTGACTTCTCATCTAATTCGGTTACATTCTTTTTAAATTCATTAGTATCTAATTCATCGTAGACATTCAAAGTTCCTGGTTTTGATATTACAGCTTTTGGAAGATTTTCCTTTTTAAAACCTTCAGATTTTAAGTACTCTACTATTTCCTTAGATATTCTATACGTTGTATCCATTTCAAAATAGTTAAAGTCTAGTATCTTTTTAAGTTCTTTCCAATCAGAAATACCATCATTGGTAATCCTCTGCGCAATATCACCGGCAAATATTACATTTGAGTTTTTAACGAATTTACTAATTATTGAGATACTTTCTATGTTTAAGTTTTGAGCTTCATCAACTGCTATTAAGTTATATTTAAACCCTTCATTACCTTCTAAATACATTTTTAGTTCTACTAGTTGATTAATTTCACTTAATGTAAATCGCACCAAAGGTTTACTAAGGACTTTTGTAACTCCACGCTTACTTGTTAATTCCTTATTTTGACTTTGTAGGTACTTATTATAATCGCCAATATTCTTTTTAAGTTCGTTGTTATCCGATAACTCTAAAAACACCTCGAGTGTTGAAAGATTCTCCTTAAGTTTCTCAATTGCGATATCTTCAAGTTCAAGTATCTCCGAAATTATTTCAACTTTTTCAAGAAAAGTTAATTTACTGTTCTCACTTAACTTTACATACTCTTCAAACATCCCAAATCCAAGCTTACCTACGGCTTCAAGTTTCTTTTTTACAATCTCTAACTCATTTTCTTTAAACAACTCAACAATATTTTTAGTTTTATTACTCTCAATCTCAGTTGTTACAAAAGGAAATTGAAGTTTTAAGTACTGTTTAATGAATTCTGAGTATGTCATAACATTAATATCTCCAATACCAAGAGAAACTTTAATATCTTCAGTATATGTTTTGAATATCTTTGTTGGGACAATCAGAAGTATTTTCTCTCTACTATACTTTTCTGAGTTATTAAACATCAGGTATGAAATCCTATGAAAAAGAATTGTCGTTTTACCACTTCCTGCAACTCCTTGAATGACCATTGGTTTGTCATCGGCAGATCTAATGATTTCGTCTTGTTGTGATTGAATTGTATTGACAATATCAGAAAGTGACCCACCCTTTTTACTTGAAAGTTCTTTTAACAAAAAGATATCTGCTTCTTTATTTCCACTCTTAACTTCAAAAATCTCTTCTAACTTTCCGGATCTTATAGAATATATTTTCTTAACTGTTCCATTATCTAAATATCTATATTGGTAGTACTTACTTCCTAGTGGTGATCTCCAATCACTTACTAGGACTTTGAAATCTGAATCTAATAGTATATTTTTCCCAACATACCTTCTAACATTATCCTCACTTAAACTACCAAAATATGGGATATCAATTTGATTTAGGTACTTATTTAATTCCTGAACTTTTTGTCTTTGGTTTCTTTCGTTCTCAAACTTTCTTTCAATCAATTGCATTTGATCATTAAATGGATCATCAGGATTATCCATTTCGGGAGAAAAGGTTCCAGAGTCATCAATATCATCAATTAAAGTCTCTTCTTGTTTTACTAAATCTTTGTATTTTTCATACTGTTTATCAAAGACATCAGAAAGAGTTTCAACCACTTTTTTAATTTGAGTTACTTCTGTTTGCTCAAAAGTATTGGCTGTATACTTTGTAGAAAGGGCTTCTTGGACAAGAACTTCTTTTCTTCTTCTTATAGTTTCAATCATATTTGTACATTATACATCAGTACCTAATCTGTGAAAATATTGTATTAGAGGGATATTTGCTTTATAATAGATATAGAAAAATATATGTAGATTTCCCCCAGTAAATATGTAATATTAGTATTAATAATTTATTAATATTTAACATGTTTAAGAAAATACTACTTACACTACTTGGTGTAACTCTATTAACACTTGCTCCAATGCCTGCTCTTGCACAAGAAGCTAGAGAATTAGCAGATGACAGCACAGTGATTCAAGAAGATTTACAGCAGCTATATCAAGATGTAACAAAAGAACTTGATGACAATGGGTATATGTATATGCAAGATGAGCCAACAGACTCTACTATTGATTATAACTATGACTCAGAATTTAACTATGACGAGTTAACACCAGATCAACAAGCAGCACTTGAAAGTCTTGGAATTCTTGGTGCAGGAGCAATGGTACTTGTTTTCATTGTTTCCGGTGTAATTGCTCTTCTATCTTACGTATTTATGGCAGTAGCATATATGAGGATTGCTAAGAAATTAGGAATGGATAACGCTTGGTGGGCATGGGTACCTGTATTGAATATGATATTAATGGCTCAAATGGGAGATATTAACCCTTGGACACTTCTACTAGTATTAGTACCTGTTGTAAACGTCTTCTATCTAATATATTTCATGATTGTTTCTTCAATGAAAACAGCTGAGAAGTTAGGATTAGA
>CAZIIC010000057.1:590-3146 GCA_964539195.1 uncultured Candidatus Saccharibacteria bacterium | reverse complement strand
CTTGAAAATGACTGGTATGAGTTGGCAATTGTTGATGTTAGTAATCCTGCAAATATGCAAATAACCTCACAAACAAGTGTTAATAACCAGCAAACTCTTGATGTATATGTAAGTGATGATTCAAATAGAACATATTTTGGTACAGGAGCATCTTCAAGTGAAAGAGAGTTTTTCATTATTGATACTTCATCGAAATCAGGGGCAAGGCCTACAATTAGTTCATACGATACATCTGGTATGAGTGTTAAAGGAATTGCAATTGTTGAAGCTGACGATAGAGCTATATTGGTTGGTACAGGTGGCCAGGAGTATCAAGTTGTTGATATCTCAAATGAGGTATCATTAACAAAGTGTGGTGGTATGGAATATAACTCAGGTATTAATGATATTGATGCTGTAACTGATTCTGAGAGCAACTCCTTCTCATATGTGGTTACTAATAACAGCACACAAGACTTCCATATAATCAGAGGTGGACCTGGTGAAGGTGGCGGTGAGAATGGTTATGGCTTTCTAACTAGCGGTCAATTCACTTCTGTTGCCTTTGATAGTGAAAGTAGTAACAGTAAGTACTATACAATCTCTTGGGCGTCTACAACACCTGCAAATACAGACTTAAAGTTCCAAGTTAGATCGAGTAATGATATCAGTATGGGTAGTTCAGTATTTGTTGGCCCTGATGGTACTTCTTCAACATACTTTACAAATAATAAAGGGAGTTCAATTCATTCTTCGATAAGTGGTAAGAGGTATATTCAATATAAAGCATTTTATACTTCCGATACTTTAAGTACTCCAATTCTAAATTCTGTAACTATTAATTATGTTAAATAGATTTAAAGGAGTTACATTAATTGAACTAGTACTGTACCTAACTCTATTTTCAACCATAATTCTTGTTATTGCACAGTTCTTTGTGTTTGTTGGAAACAAGAATTTAAGTGCAAAACACATGTTAACTAAGAGTAGGAATATTATATATTTAAACGAACTCTTCTCGTACTATAGAGGTAAAACAAATATCATTGATTACTCCTCCTCTACTTTTGACAATATAAATGGGAAATTACAAATACAGACTGCAGATGGATTAGTTATTATCGAAAAGGTTGGGAGTAATATTCAGCAAACAAAATCAGGAGTCGTCTCATTGTTAAATGATCCTCAAGTTATAATAGAAGAATTCTTTCTAACTAGAATAGTTGATGGGAATAATGTTAATCTTGGTGCAAATATTAGTGTAAAGTTGAGGCATCAAAACTTAGATAATCAACCAAGTGATACTATAGAATATGTATATACAATCAGGTAAAAGATATAAAGCTGGGTTTGCGTTAATAGCGGTAATTTCATTTATGGTTATTTCTCTAGTTGCAGGAGTAGCTCTTGCTTTTTCTTCAATTAATTACAGAACAGCAGTAATTGGCTTTGAGAGTTCTGTAGATATTTCATACCTACAATTATCCTGTTCTGAAGAAGTACTTAGAACACTAACTTTAAACAGTAGTTATACAGGTTCTGGTACATATGTTGTTAATGGTAGGCAATGTAATTATGTTATTTCAAACAATGCACAAAATAGTTTGATAAAGGAAGTGACAACATCAATTAATAGTGATGGATATATTAGTACTCAAGATTTTGATGTGAATACAGCCGTAGACCCTTATTCAGTTAATTACTGAAGTATTGGATTAGAGGTGCCTCTACTTGCTTCTTTCTTGATACAACTCCAGGTAAGTACATCTGAGAGCCTTCAAACTTATTATTAAACACATTCTCTAGTTCCATTGCTCTTGGTCCAACAGCAATAACGATACAATCGTTTCGAATTAAGTCAGTTAACATAATTAGTCGAATATCTTTAGGTTCTTTCTTGTTGATCAAATCAACAGCTCTAATAATCTCACCGCCTTTTTTCTTTATTAGTTCAATATTATCCATTGTCTCCACTTGTGAGATTTGAATCTTAACTCCATTCATTTCATACCCTTTTGAGTCAGTATTTACTATCTCATCACCTTTCATCTTTGACCATACATCCTTTTGAGCAAACAGTTCTCTTGCAAACTTTGAAATGTCATTTAATCCAGATATTGCTCCTAATTGTCCTGCAATCATCTTATCGGTATATGTCGTAATTGGAGATCTTAATGCAAGAGTGTCATCAAGCAAAGCTCCAAGAAGCAATCCAGCTAGCTCAGGTTTCAACTTAATACTTGCATCTAGCATTTTTTTTGCAACAAGTGTAGAAGTTGAACCGTAAGGTCTAATTGTAATCTTAGGAGGAACACTAGTTTCAAGCTTTAATTTATGGTGATCTAATACTTCAATAATATCAGCATTTTCCCAACCTTTTGGTCTTTGTTCTGGATCAGTATGGTCTACAAGTACAATTTTTCTGCCTGATACATCAGATACAAGATTTGGAAGATCAGTCTTAAAGTGAGCAAATAGCCACTTGGTTACTGGATTTACTTCATCACATCTAATAGCTATATAGTTAAAGTCCCCTCTTGAGTGTCTATATATTTGGTAACCATATGCAGATACTAC
>CAZIIC010000057.1:0-580 GCA_964539195.1 uncultured Candidatus Saccharibacteria bacterium | reverse complement strand
CTACAGCGTCAACATCAGGTCTGGTATGTCCAGTTATATATACTGAGTCTCCAATTAATATATTTTCTAGTGGTAAATCCATAATCTTCAGCTTAATTGTTTAAGTTGATAATTATATCACAAACCACTAGTTACGTGGATTCTCTAGAACCATTACAACCTTACCGTTGATAAGTGAGTTACTATATTTATCAAGATATATTGGAGTATGCTTAGGATTGCTACTTTCAGGATATAGTACAATCATATCGCCATCATATTTAATTGTTTTAACTGTTGCTGAGTTATCAAGTACTGCAACAACAACATCACCATTCTTCACTTCCTGTTGTTTAGTAACAATAATATATGACCCATCGGTTAACACTTTTCCATTAATAATCTTTTGATTCATTGAGTCACCTTTAACAATAAGAGCGAAGGTCTCCTTTTTTTGTTTTAATAATGTCTTTTCAATATGAAGTACACCTAACCTATCTTCATTTGCCATAGCAAGTGGTGTACCTGCGTTTGCATATCCTAATATAGGAATTCCAATAAGATAGTCATACTCTTCTTCTTCCACTATCTGAATTCCTCT
>CAZIIC010000056.1:1894-3161 GCA_964539195.1 uncultured Candidatus Saccharibacteria bacterium | reverse complement strand
GGTATACTTTTGCAAGTGGTTGTCTTAATTTTATCCTACTTGTATCTCTAATCTTTAATCCTAGAGAAGCTACTTCTCTTGCTGTCTTCATATCTTCAAGCACTTTAGAATCAAACTCAGCAACTTTAGGGAAGTCTTCTAAGTGAACAGATTCAAGAGCATCTTTTACATCCAAGTTTACCACTAGATTTTGATACATTTCTTCGGAAAGGAATGGTGTAAATGGTGCAAGAAGCTTAGAAAGAGTTACTAGTGACATGTAAAGTGTTTGTACAGCATCAGTATCACCATTCTTAAATCTATCTCTACTTCTTCTAATAAACCAGGTAGAAAGCTCTACAACAAATTCTTGGATTAGGGTTGATGCTTGATTAAACTTATATTCATCCATTGATTTAGTAACCTCGTTAACAAGGTTCTGAAGGGAAGCCAATGCCCACTTATCCATTACATCAGTTGGTACAAAGTTTTCTTTGTACTCCCAATTACACATCTTTGCGTAAGTGCCAAAGTATACGTATGAGTTCCAAAGAGGAAGAAGGAATTGTCTCTTTAGCTCATCCATTGTTCTCCATCCAAACATAATGTTCTTACCAAATGGAGATAAACAGAAGTTAAATCTTATTAAATCTGAACCTGCTTTATCAGCTGCATCATCATATGGAATATAGTTCTTCTTTGTTTTACTCATCTTGTCATTATGGTCGTCTCTCATTTCTGCAAATGCGAGTGCTTTTGCATATGGAACTTTTCCTTCAAGAACAGTTCCAAACACTAACATTGAATAGAACCACAATCTTACCTGTTCTATACTTTCTACAACAAAGTCAGCAGGGAACCATTTCTCCCATACTTCTTTATTATCAAGATAATTAGTTGTTGAGAAAGGTACTACACCAGCATCTAACCAACAATCTCCAACATCCTTTACTCTTCTTACATGATTACCACATTTTGGACATTTGATTTCAATTTCGTCTATCCAAGGTCTATGAAGACTTGGAAGTGCATCTACCATCTCTGGTTTAACAGCTAATGATTTTAATTCTTCTTTTCCTCCGACTACCGTTAGCTCACCACATGAACATTCATAGAAAGGTAATGAAAGTCCATAAAATCTTTTTCTAGAGATCATCCAGTCACCCATGTTCTTCAACCAATCTTGCATTCTTTTACCTGCATAATCTGGAACCCATTCTGTAACATTTGCTTGTTCTTTTAATGCTTGTCTAATCTTATCTAGATTGATAAACCAGTTGTTTTCTAG
>CAZIIC010000056.1:0-1884 GCA_964539195.1 uncultured Candidatus Saccharibacteria bacterium | reverse complement strand
ATACCAGCTTGGTTTTGCATAGTAGAGAAGTGGTGTTTTACATCTCCAGCAGTGTGGGTATTGATGCTTATAATCCTCTGTTTTAAAGAGAAGGTCTTTTGATTTCAAGAACTCCAATACTTCATCCTTTACATCGTGAGCATATTTTCCAGTAAGATCACCATATCCTTCCATGTAATGACCAGATTGTGTTAATGGTGACACAACAGCACTTCCAACAGATAATCCTAATTCATAGTCTTCGCCACCACATCCAGGTGCAATATGTACTATTCCAGTTCCATCATCTTCCGAGACCTGATCCCACTGCACTACATAGTGTTCTACACCTTCTTGTGCAGGTATATCGTAAAGTTTATTAAACTTTAAACCAACCAATTCTTTTACATCAACAGGCTCAACATTTTTGAAATTTAATTTCTTTGCAGGTTTTGCCGCAAGATAGTATGTGTTTTCACCATCTACTACTTTTACATATTGAAATCGAGGATTTACAGCAAGAAGGACATTAGCACTTAATGTCCAAGGAGTTGTTGTCCATGCAAGAAGGTATTCATTCTTCCTTCCTTCAATTTCAAACTTAACAAAAACAGAAGTATCAACTACCTCTTTATATCCATCAGCTTTTTCATGCTCTGAAAGTCCTGTTTCGCATCTTGGGCACCAAGTAGTTGCTGAATAGTTTTTGTATAGTAGTCCCATCTCTTTACACTTTTTCAAGAAATGCCAAATATATAGATTGTTCTCTTGGGACATTGTGTAATATGAGTTCTCCCAATCCATAAACATTCCAAGTCTTATTGATTGTTCTGTTTGTATCTTACTAAACTTCATTACTCTTTCTTTACATGCGTCTGTAAACTTACCCATACCATAGTCATAAATATCTTTCTTGCTGTTAAAGCCTAAAGCTTTTTCAACTTCTACTTCAACCCAAAGTCCCTGACAATCAAAACCCATTTGAAATCTCTGGTCAAAACCTTGCATATTCTTATACCTACTTACTACATCCTTATATGTTCTTCCCCAAGCGTGGTGTAGTCCCATTGGATTGTTTGCGGTAATTGGTCCATCTGTAAAGCCAAATCGCTTCTCCGAGTTCTTATTCTTTTCAAAATATTTCTTTTGAATTCCCTTTTCATTCCACCAGTTTAAGGTTCTCTTTTCCATTTCAACAAAATCCATTCGAGCATCTACTTCTTTAAAGTTCTTCATTTTAGAATATGTAAATTTAACAAAATACCCCTCTGCACTTTACTAATATCGCTATTAATATAGTACAGAGGGGTGTATTGGGTACACGGTACCACCCTCATATTTACTTCATTTAATGATTATTTCGTTATCAACGCAGGTTCTACTTTCTTACGATTTCTTCCTAATACTCGCCAGTGATAGCTGGGTCCATGTATATTAGAGAGATTATATCATAATCACTCAAAACAGCTAATGTGTAGAGTCTGATAATAAATTAGCTGCCAAATCTTTAGCAGTATCCTTAAAGTCAGAATATTTTTCATGTACACCGTAGGCCAAAGCCGCAACTACTGCCGCACGAGGGATTTTTTCATCAATCATTTCGCGAGTAACTGGAGTAACTAAGTGTAATAGTTTCCTTTCAGAACTCACAATTTTAAAAATATAATTTTGCGTACCCTGTGTATATAAAGAAGCGGTGGACGAGATTAAGATTAAGTATTTATCTAGATCTAAACTTTCTACTTTAATCAGATCAAATTGCTCAAGTGCTGAGGTTATTTCGTTTTCAGGCAGTTCTAATGTAGAAGATACAAGAGAGAGATTTACAGTTTCTGATGGCACTTTAATTGGTCATTAACTTATAATATTTGTACCGAGGATTATACCTCTAATTTAGATTTGTAT
>CAZIIC010000055.1:2324-3273 GCA_964539195.1 uncultured Candidatus Saccharibacteria bacterium | reverse complement strand
GGTTCGCTATCTACAAATTCTCTATCAAGTATAGATAAAGTTCTTAATTCATCACAGATTTGTATAACCTTACCTTTAGTACTTTTAGATACTTCAACTAATTCTTCTACGGTCTTGTAATCATTGTTCTCAAAAAGGTAGTCAAGGATTACTAAAGAGTATGGATCTTGCATTATTTCAAATATTTTTGAATATTTTGCCGCTAGTGAATAACTCATTTTCATATGTTTTATTATTATATTTTATATAACTGTATGGTATAACATATTTAGGTATTTTGATATATCAATATTATGGAAGTAACGAAATTTTTAAAAGTGTTGTCAAACCCAGGTAGACTTGAGGTTTTTAAATCCATTGCATCTACTTGTTGTGAATGCGATGAGAGCAAAGGTCTAGAAAATGGTAATTGTGTAACAAATATTTCTAAAAAATTAGGACTCCCCCAACCTACAGTCTCAAATTACGTTAAAGCCCTTCTTAAGTCTGGTCTTGTAACTAAAAAGCGTAAAGGAAAGAATATATACTTTTATGCAGCAGATGGTGTAAAGGAAACAATTAAGTTAATTGAAAATATATAATGAGATACGAACTAAAATCGCTTCCATATGATTACAAAGCATTAGAGCCTGTAATTTCTGAGCAGATTATGAAATTACATCATGATAAGCATCATGCCGCTTATGTTAATGGAGCAAACGCAGCCCTTGAACTTCTTGAAAAAGGTAGACTTGGTGAAGTGATTAATACTAAAGCTGTAATGAGAGATTTAAGCTTTAATCTTAATGGTCACATAATGCATGAGTTGTTTTGGAATATGTTAAGACCAGTTAGGCAGTCAAATATTGCAGATGGTAAAGTATTGTCCTAACTTATATGTGGACAAGAAGCTTATTTTTAAGGACATATATGGATAAAAAATTAAAATAAAATTATATAAAAAATATGG
>CAZIIC010000055.1:0-2314 GCA_964539195.1 uncultured Candidatus Saccharibacteria bacterium | reverse complement strand
AGGCAGTCAAATATTGCAGATGGTAAAGTATTAGAATTGATTAAAAAGTCATTTGGAACATTTGAAGCATTTAAGAAAGAGTTTTCTGACGCTGCAAAGAGTGTTGAGGGTTCAGGATGGGCAGTATTATATATGGATGCTGATGGTAATTTACTTATCGGACAGCTAGAGAAGCATAACCTACTTGGATTAAATGGATATAAAGTAATTTTGGCAATTGATGTATGGGAACATGCGTATTATTTAGACTATCTAAATGATAGAGCAACATACGTTGAAAAGTTCTTCTCAATAATTAACTGGGAATTTGTAAACACGTTAGTTTAAACTAACTGAGTTTATTCGTATCTAAGTGCCCTAACAGGATCAAGTCTTGATGCTCTGTAAGCTGGGTATAGTCCTGCGACTATCCCGACAACAATACTAGAGATTACAATTATTAACCCAAGGTTTAAATCAAATGTGAAGAAAGTAGAAACTGCAAATCCAGCTTTATTTAATTCTGTTACAACAATAGGGTCAAGTAGCTTCATTCCAGCAAATACTAGTGTTAATCCCATTGCACCTCCAATGAGTCCAATTACTGCTGACTGAATTAAGAAGATTATTAATACTTGTGTGTTTGATGCTCCGATTGCTTTAATAATACCGATCTCTTTTGTTTGTTCATAAATACTCATAATCATTGTATTTATAATTCCAATTGATGCTACAACTGCTGATACTAATCCAAATCCAATTAGAGCAACAGTTAAACCGTCAGTAATATTACCTAAGAAGGATAAAATTTCATCTGAGGAGATTGGCTTATATCCATATTTATCTTTAAATTCAGTTTTATATGTGTCAATTTGGTCCTCATTAACAGTAATCATTAATTGGTCGTATCCAATTTCATTTAAATATTCTTTGCTATTCTTATAATTTCCGATATCAACAAGAATCTTTAAGGCTTCTTTTGTGCTCATCATAGCATCGTTTTGGTCTTGTCCTGGATCAAATACGCCCGTGATAGTATATGTATACTTCTTTTCGGCAGTACCTTTAGTTCTTGAAGTGAAGAATGAATTTACTGATGACTCAACTATTACTTTTTTACCAATAACTTTCTCTTTACTTATATTGTAAAAATCAATGAATTTGGTAGATACAAATACTTCACCTTTTCCAGGTTTCTCTTTTTCAGAGTATGAACTTACAAAATATGAGTTATCTTTTGTTGTATCCCAACCAGAGATAAAAGGTTGCTCGTATGCATCTTCTTTACCTTTCAAAGTCATTTGCATACCTGAGATCATAATTAATGCTTCTAATTTCTCAACTCTCTTATCTGCTCTTATTTGATTTATAACTTTATCATTTAGTACCACCTTATCTTTCTTCTTATCATCTTTCTCTTCAGTACCTCCACCAAGAAGTGTCGCAAAGGAGCCACCAAATCTTGTTACAATTAATTGGTTAGGGGTAAATCTTGAGTTAAATTCATTTACAAACAACTTTTGTAAATCTTGCATTCCAAAGATAATAAATCCAAGAAGAACAATGGCAATTGTTATTCCTAAACTAGTTAGGAATGTTCTCATTTTTCTTCTGAAGATTATTTGTAATGCGTATTTTATCATTATAGTGATTTAACAATTTTACCGTCTCTCAAATATATTGATCTTGAAACGTTAGTAAATAATTTCTCATCATGGGTTACAATAATAAGAGTTGTTCCTTCTTCTTTGTTTAGATCAAAAAGAAGTTGAGATATCTCTTTACCTGTTTTTGAGTCTAGGTTTCCTGTAGGTTCATCAGCAAGTAATATCTTAGGTTTAGCCATAAGAGCTCTTGCAATTGCAACTCTCTGAGCTTGACCACCAGAGAGCTCGTTTGGATAATGTTTTGCTCTGTTCTTTAGGTCAACTCTTCCTAAAAGATATTCCAGTCTTTCTTTGGTTTCTGCTTTGCTTAATTGTTTGCCAAATTTAACAGGTAGCATAATATTTTCAGAAACTGTTAGAGTTGGAACTAGATAGAATTGTTGGAATATTGTGCCTAATATATGTCTTCTATAGTAGTTAGGATTATATTTCTTTAACTCTTTACCAAGTATGTTTAGCTCACCTTTATATTGTGTATCAAGTCCTCCAAGTATGTTTAATATTGTAGATTTACCTGAACCAGATGGTCCAACAATAGTGACAGTCTCACCTTCTTCAATCTTAAATGAGATATCATTAAGTGCGTGTACTACTACATTCTTTCCTTGGTTATATGTTTTTTTGAGGTTTTTTACTTCTATCATCTAGCAATAATACAAGTATCCTTC
>CAZIIC010000054.1:0-3332 GCA_964539195.1 uncultured Candidatus Saccharibacteria bacterium | reverse complement strand
ACAATATGGCGATTAGGTGAAATAATCCCTTCTGTTACATCAACAACTTGACAATTCTCTAAAATGAGAAGCGGAATATTCTCGGAGAATTCATATGATTGAATTGGCTCTTGTTCTGCAGTTGCTTTTTCAGTTTCTTCAGGTAAAGGGCGGCTTGAACCCATTGAGATGGTGTCAGCTTCTCTTTCTTTCTCTTTTTCTTTCTCTTTCAAAAGAGATTTTCCTTTATTCCTTTCAGGAAGATCTACAGGTAAACTTTGACTTCTCAAAATATTGTTTCCTTTCTCTCTCTCTTTGTCTTTGTCTTTCTCTTTTTCTCTTTCTTTTTCTCTCTCTTTGTCTCTTATTTGATATGTTTGTCCTCCTTGTCTCAGCTCTGTAATCTCTCTCTTCATTCGATCTGTTTTCATTCTTTTCTCTTCATTCAGAGAGTCTCTCTTAAGAATTTTTTCTTTTTCTAATAAGAGTTGTGTTTCTTTCACTGATATTCCACTCATTTCACTCTCTCTCTCTCTCTTTCTCTCTCTTTCTCTCTCTTGCTTTTCACTCTTTCTTTTCTCTTTAAACAATACATTCTCCATACTCAAAAATACCATAGAATATCAACAGATTCTACATCTGCTAAAATCATTGACCCCACTATATACCAGTGGTATAATCCCTATAGTATAGCCCCTAAGGTTAACTTATAAACACATAGAATGAGCGCAATTAAAAACCCAGAATTCTTAAAATACCACAATATTTTCGTTGAAGAGCTTAAGAAAAAAAGCAGATCAAATTCAACCGTAATTGCATATGCAAAAGACATAGAGCAACTTCTAGCATATTTCTCTTTAAGAGGAGTATTAGAGCTAGGAAAAACTACTATTGAAGATTTAGAAAGTTACAAACTACATTTACAAGAAAATAACTACACTCCAAAGAGTATCTCAAGAAAAATTAACTCAACAAGAACCTTCTATAGATTCTTAGTTGAAAGAGGATATCTATTAGAGAATCCTTCAGAAAAGCTTTCTCATCCAAAATTTGAAATTAAACCTCCACGAGTACTTTCAGAACTTGAATATAGAGCGTTAAGAGATGTTTCAAGAGTTGATACAAGACTATATACAATTATTGAAGTACTTCTTCAAACAGGTATTAGAATTGGTGAACTTGCCGTACTTGAGCAAGAAGATGTAAGAGTATCTGGAGATAACAAAATCCCATATCTATACATCAAACTACAAGGTAGTCACATGTCTAGAAAAGTTCCTTTAAACCAATCAGCATATAAAGCAATATTGGAATATCAGAAAATTAGACCTGAGAGCGAAGACGAGACACTTTTCATTACTAAAAACGGAAAACCTCTTCTTGTAAGAAATATTAGAACAACAATTGATAAAGCATTTGAGAAATCAGGTATTAAAAATGCAAAAGTAAACGACCTAAGAAATACCTTTATAGCTCATCACTTAGCAAACGGTATGAGTTTAGTAACAGTATCAAAACTTGTAGGACACAAGAGATTATCAACAACTGAGAAGTATTTAAATCTTGTTAATAATAAGCAAGAAGATCAGGATAAAGGATTAAGAGAGCTTTAATCAGTTATAAACCTTCTCGACATTAACGATATCAGTAATAACTCCCCTTCTAATTCCATCTCTAAACAATTCATCTGAAAATCTCCCAGCGTAACCTTGTAATTCAAAAACACCATGCTCATCCTTCGTAACGAAAATGATGTTTAATGCTTCATCACAAAGCACCAAATTGTTTGCAATACCGTAAGCATTAAATACACGGAAGACTTTATTAACAGGTGATTGATTCCCTAATAGATCACAAGGTATATACTTCTCCCCCATTACTTATATAAATAGATACTCTCAATCATACTGTTCATCATCTTCACAGCTTTTTTGTCAGTACTTAAACCATAGGAATACACATAGTACATTCTATTTCCATATGTAAAGATATATCCATTTTCTGTACTCATTTCAGCAATAGAACTCTTCTGTATAGTTACTTTGTTTACATCAATTCCCCACTTGTTTAAAGTTTCATTCTTTTTAACTACTAAACTGTTGGCCTTAACCCCGCTAACAGCTTCGGACTCTTTGTTCCACTTTTTGGCATAATCTAAATATTTAGTTGTGAATGCCTCAGTTGTTAACCCTTCTGTATTATCCTTACACTCAACGGAAACATACCCAGCAACATATCCACTAGCTTCATTATCATTCCGTAATAGTGAATAGTATCTGTATCCATCTATGAATGGATCTGTATTTGTAGTTTCAGTTTTAAGAATCTTCTCGCCATGTAATCTCCATGCTCTATTTACACCATCAATTACACCTAAAGCACTAAATGGATCATATCTATACTTTTCGTTTGGTATATACATTCCCATCCCACATTTTGAAAGCAATGTATATGAATCATACTTAACAGATTGTTTCTCTGCAGTATTCTTTTCTCCATCTTGCTTCATAATATCAACAGTACCTAGATATTGTTTTTCAAGTCCATTAAATTCTGCCGTTAGCTTATCACTACTCTCTTTTAGTTTCCCATAATTAAGGTATAGATAAATAGATAGAGCACTTAAACCAAGTACTAGTAACATCAAAACAAACACGAAAATTCTTGCTGGTTTCATTGGCAGTATATAAAAAATAAATCTGGGGATGGGCGGGATCGAACCGCCGACTTCGGCTTTATAAGAACCGCGCTCTAACCAACTGAGCTACACCCCCATATCAATGATGGATTTTACCAAAAAAACGGACAAATCTAAATATATCACTACTTTAATGTTAAAGCTGGAGCTCCACCAGCATTTGCTTGTGCACCTTCAGGAACACTCAACTCTGATCTTTGAGCAATCTCCTCTTCGACAATCTTTACATCTCTTCCATACTTCAATCTTGAAAGCTTCTTAACAAGATCTGCAACTTCTTTGTTCTTAGGAATATCAAAACCAGAATCAGGATATGCAGGACCATAAGTTGGATCAAGGGAGAATGGAGGTGGATACTTACCACCAGAGATGAGCTTTACGTAGTAGTGCATGTTCCCTTGGTTCATAAGGTCATTGTGATTTAAATGTGGCTCAAACTGCGACTCAAGATACTTAGAGTCATCTGGACCGGCTCTAGCAATTAGAAGTGTACCTACGTTACCAAACACAGCATTCTTAATTTCGTCGGTTAACTGACCAATATACTGGTTAGCAACCGTTAGGTTCAACCTATATTTTCTTGCCTCAGAAAGAATTGAAGCAAACTCTTCTGTAGCAAAGTTCTGGAACTCATCAACATAGAAGAAGAAGTCTT
>CAZIIC010000053.1:0-3374 GCA_964539195.1 uncultured Candidatus Saccharibacteria bacterium | reverse complement strand
GTTACATATTCAAATCCACCGTTGCCTGTATCCTTCTTAGAGGTATATGGCTTTAAATCAACAATACCAAACCAATTATAGTTGAAAAGATCTCTATACCCAGCATCAGTTAAATCTTGGTATACAGAAAATGAGTTATAGAAATGGGTAGTTTCTAAGTCATTCCAAGCAGTTGTTGATTTTGGTCTGTAAAAAAGAGAAGTTTTTTGAAAATCTTTTGCACTCTCAGGAAGTTTTCCGGCATTAGCTTCTACAATAGTAATTACACCTGTACTTCTATAATATTTCCTTTCTTTTATGGAATCTTTCTTCATTAACCCAGCGTAGTTATACTTCCATGTATAACTATCAAATGCGTTTGGAGAAAGCGCAGTATTAAAGTATATGACATAATATACTTCTAAACGACATTTCTCAGTATTTGCAACCACTTCAGCCCGACCCTTCAAGCCGTCCCCTTCTAAACTTAGCACTTTACCATTATATAGCTGCGCATTTGCTTCACACTCTTCTTTACTAAGTTTGGGAGTATTTGAACTACCTACCCCACTCTTCGGCAGAGAAACGGCTAGCAAAAGCCCAAAGACAATTAGAAATACAAAGATATATAACCAATAACTAAGTATTAATAGTGATTGTTTAAAGTAGAAAAGTAATACAAATATAATGATAAGCAGTAAATATAGCCATAACCAAAGACTAAAACCCACTCTCAAAAAGAGTAGTATTAAACATAAAAGAAATCCTAAAAGAAATAGATAATACTTTGAGATATCTTTAAACATAAAAGATATTCTTAATTTAACAAGTAATTGTACACCTACAATATCTTCTTGTTAAATTTTCCAGTTCTAAACCTATACACTGCAGTCACTATCAATACAAAAGCCAATACAGTCAAACTCATTACAATATTAACACCAGAAAATGGAAGTCTGGCGCTTGCAAAACCAATAATCCAGATGTAAGGCGAATTAAATAATCTTCCTAATAGGTTTCTAAACGAGACGACCGAGGCTCTAGCCCTTCCATCAACCTTTTCATTAATCTCAATATCTGATTGAGTATTTATGTATGCTGCAAATCCATAAACTAACAATAATCCTAAAATAGAGACATATGGGATTGATACAAGCAATGAAGACAAAATCATACCTCCTATTAATATCCAATACTTAACCTCACCAAATCTTTTATACATTCCACTGGCCTGCCCTCTAAATAGCATAACAATTGCAGTTGCTACACCAAAGAAAGCCAAAGGGATATTTGAGAGTGAAAATACTGTCGGGAGTACCCATTTTTCAGCAAGAAGAAAAGTCATCATAATGCCCGATAAGAAAAGTGGGAAGAAAATATTCATATTCATTAATCCCTCTTTCATGCCCAGTATTGCCGTCTCAATAAACCCTGATTCTTCTCCTTCAACTTTCTTTTCTACTTTAACTGACCAAATTAATATTCCTGAAATAAGAAACGCTATTCCCGACATGCAAAAAGGTATTCTTAAATCAATAACAGCAATAAAGCCACCGATAATTAATCCTACTGAGGCAAACGTACCTGATAGTTTACTCATCTGTGCCATATCATTCTTAAAGTCTTTTGAAACAGAATGAAGTAGAGCAACATCGCTACCAGAGGTAAATGCCCCACCAAGAGCAAATATAAATACGTATAAGTACATCATATGATAAGGAATATCCAAGAAACTACCTAGAATAAAAAAAGATATCGAGGCTATAAAATATCCAAGTAAAACAGATAATTTATGTCCAAATACGTCCCCAATAACTCCCGTTGGATATTCTAGCAGAACGATGAAAAGTTGAAGTGCTCCTATGACAGTATACGCTTGATCATCAGTATATCCCTGTGCCTTGTAATACAAGAAAGCTATTGGCATCCAAAACGATAGCGATTGAAACGCTTTAGCCAACTGTACTTTCTTAACATCATCTAATTGAAATTTCACTGGATTATATTTCTAAATAATCTTAAATTCCCCATTCTATACTTATTCACAATAACTATTAATAATACTACAAACAGTACAAACCCACTCATAACTAAGTTAACCCCTGTAAATTGTAGATTTAGACTAGCTAAACTAATTACCCAAAGATACGGAGAGTTTAACAATCTAATTAATAGATTTCTAAAAGACACTACTGAAGCCCTTGCCCTACCATCAACTTTTTCGTTTATCGTTATGGTCGCCTGAGCAATTAAATATGCTGCAAATCCATAAACGAAAACTAAGCCTAATATTGAGAACATTTTCATTGGTATTAAAAGAGTAGATAACAACATTAAAGTAATTAATATCCAATATGGTTTTTCACCGAATTTCTTAAACAATCCACTTGCCTGCCCTCTAAATAGAATTATTAATGCAGAAGCTAAACCAAATAGTGAAATTGGTATACCTGCGTTTTCGAAAACGGTTGCTAAAATCCACTTCTCCGCAGAAAGATACATACCAATCACAGAAGAAATAAATAATGGGAAAAATATATTCATGTTCATGATAGATTCTTTCATTCCAAGCATTGCCGTTTGGAATATATCCAAAGACTCCACATCTATATTTTTTGGAACCAGGACGGAAACGGTTAAAAGAAATGCTAGAAAATTACAAAAGGAAGTAGCAAAAAAGGGATACTTTACATTTATAGCACCAATTAATCCTCCAATTACAAAGCTTCCTGCTGTAAACCACCCGGTTAATTTACTGTAGTCTGCTAAATCGTTCTTAAAATCCTTAGATACTGAGTGTAGTAACGCAATATCACTTCCCGAAATCATAGTTATTCCCAATGCTGAAAGGGTTAATATTCCGTACATAGTAACAACATCTATTTGTCCGACTGTAGCGTATAAGAAGTATGCAATTGTCATAATAATAAAGCCAATTGAAACCGACAGCTTATGCCCAAAAACATCTCCTATGACTCCTGTTGGATATTCAAGTGCAACAATTATTAGCTGCTGTATTGCTAGAATCTCATACGCTTTTGAATCACTAAATCCATGAGAATTAAAAAATAGAATGATTGTTGGTACCCAAAACATACAACAATACAAAGCCCCTGCAAGCTGTATTTTTTTAACATCGGTAAACAAAAACTTCATGAGAGCTATTATACTCCCTCACTCCTAATATGTTCAAAAAGAAACTGCCCTCCAAGTCCTGCGTATCCATTGAAATACTTAGTTGCCCATTTACTCATATCTTCATACTTCATCTTTTCATCTAAACCATAATATTTAGTTAAAAATCTCTTTCCCCAAATATCAAGCGGCGTTATATGATGATGTCCTAAAGAATATACTAAAACACAATCTGCCACCTTATCCCCCACTCCTTTAAA
>CAZIIC010000052.1:0-3395 GCA_964539195.1 uncultured Candidatus Saccharibacteria bacterium | reverse complement strand
GTCTTCCCTACTTGTGCCAATGGAATTTCTTTGAACGCAGCGACATTAAAGATATTAGCCATAAGCATTGAAGCATATGTTCCAAAAAACATAAGTCCAGAAACAGATAGCAAAATCAATAACTCATACACCCTACCCACCTTTCTAAACACAAACATTTCTAAAAACAGCGTTAGGATAAAAACAATTAATGAAGATTGTGAAATTACATATACTAAAGTTCTAAATGTAACCTGAAACCTAATTGCCCAAAGGAGGCCAATATATGCCACTACCCCTACTACACCAGCATTTAGATAGATTTGAAGTGCACCAATAGAATCAGATTGTTGAGATATTTTCAAAAAGAAGGCAAGAAAAGTCACTAGTACACTGGCTAAAATGATTCTCCCCCTTTTATCACTATCATTATTTACTGACATATTTATTTGATAATAATATTACTTATTCCTAAAATCTCAACTGCCCTACTATTTCCTTTATCCGTTAATACTCTACCTCTTGCAGTTCGTTTTAAGTATCCAGATTTAAGCAAAAAAGGTTCATACACTTCACTAATCGTTTCAACATCTTCAGAAAGGGAAGCAGCTAGTGTTGAAAGACCAACTGGACCACCATTAAAGTGCTCATACATAATAGTTAATATTTTTCTATCAATGGCTTCAAGCCCAAATTCATCTATACCCAAAAGATCAAGTGCCTTTTTAGTATGGATATCATTAATATCTTCTCCTTGTGCAAAGTCCCTAACTCTTTTTAATAGTCTTAATGCAATTCTAGCTGTACCACGGGCTCTTTTTGAAATCTCTTCTAATCCTTTATCACTGTATTTAATACTCCATAACTTAGATGCTCGCTCTAAAATGAGTTGAATATCTTCATTATCAAAGTAATCAAGTCTCTGTATCAATCCAAACCTATCTCGAAGTGGTGAACTGATTCTACCTATCTGAGTTGTTGCACCTACAAGTGTGAAAGGTTCAAGTGAAAGTCTAATTGTTTTTGCTGATGGACCTTTACCCATTACAATATCAATAACTCTATCTTCCATTGCAGGATATAGTACTTCTTCCACAGTTTTTGGGAGTCTATGTATTTCATCAATAAATAGCACATCGTTTGCTTTGAGATTTGTAAGGATCGCCGCTAAATCTCCCTGTCTTTCAATCGCAGGACCTGATGTTACCCTAAGTGAAGAACCTACCTCGTTTGCTATTGCCATTGCAAAGGTTGTTTTACCAAGCCCTGGAGGGCCATAGAAGAGAATATGATCTAAAACATCATTCCTACTCCTTGCTCCTTCAATCATCATCATGAGGGCGCTCTTCTCTTTTTTTCTTCCGATAATTTCTGAGAGACTACTTGGTCTGATGTTTGTATCTACAATATCCGAAGTGGAAACTGATGATGAGAGTTTTTCAACTACTTTTTCTTCTTTTTTAGCTATGTTACTTGATTTAATCAATTCTCTTGCAATACAATTTTAATAAGCAGATCAACAGATTGGACATCATCTACGTACTCTTCACCTTTCTTCACATATCCATCTAATACTTTTCCACTAAATCCTAGAGCACTCAAAGCATCTTTAAGATCTTTCAACATGCTATTTTCACTTCCAGAAATTCCTTCATATCCTTCTACTCTATTTTCAAGCTCTACAATTATCTTCTGTGCACTCTTACTCCCAAGTCCTGATACTTTAGATAATGCCTTGTGATTCCTTTCATTTATATATCCAACAACTTCGGCCATAGTATAAGTTGATAATATATTCATAGCTGTTTTTGGCCCGACACCAGATACAGTGATTAATAGTTCGAAGAAATCTCTCATTACGTCATTACCAAATCCAAATAATGTTTGACTATCTTCCCTCACCTGAAAACTCGTATAAACAATTACTTCTTCACCTGTGGCAAATAGTTGATTTGAAGGGACTAAAACCCTGTATCCAACTCCAGAATTTGTAAGAATATCAAGATATGAATTCTTCTCAGAATTTCCAAACTTTGTAATTATTCCTTTGATTAGACTAATCATATGTTTAGAGTATATATGATATACAGTTTAGATACAAAAAGTAGAAAGAATGTGTTTATAGACTTCCAATCTTGAAGTAGTCATAACAGCCAATTGCAACAGCGATAGCATCTGCAGCATCATCAGGTTTTGGCAATTCTTTAAGATTACAAATCCTTTTTACATTCTCTTGAACTTGTCTTTTATCTGCTCTCCCATTACCTGTAACACTACTTTTAACCTGCGGAGGTGTTAATTGAGTTGTTGGTAAATCATGTTGTTTTAGGCATAGTAACACTACTCCCCTAGCCTCTCCAACGGTCATTGCAGTTTTAGCATTATTATTAAACAGAAGAAGTTCAATTCCAGCTTTTATTGGTTTATATTTCTTAATTATTTCATTTAAATCATTAAATATCTCCACTAACCTTTCCTGCTGTGTATTCTCCTTGGAAGTACTGATTACACCAAAATCAACTACATCAATCTTATTATTTTCAAAATCAACAATTGACCACCCAGTTGTAGCAACACCAGGATCAATTCCTATAATTCTCATGAGAAATGTTCAATTAGATTATACCTGCAATTCTATTCTTCTAAATCAGTCCAAACATTCTGTACATCTTCGTACTCTTCAATTAGTTCCAATGCCTCTAATGCTTTTTCTAACTCTTCACCTGATAATTTCTTCTTAATACCAGCAATCTTTACAAGTTCTGCTTTTTTAACAACATATCCTTTAGATATAATGGCATCTCTTACAGAAGCTAAGTCTTGGTATGAGACATATATATCAATACTACCCTCATCACCTTCCTGCATATCATCCAATCCTTCAATATCCATCAATTCAAGCTCCACCTCATCTTTGTTTGAAGGTAAGTATTCATCCTCTTGCCCAAATTTCTCTGACTTTACCATTTTCCCAGGCATTACATTTATCCAACCTACCGTTTTAAAGTTCCATGATACAGAGCCTGAATCTCCTAATCTTCCTCCAAAATTATTAAATATGGTTCGAATTTCAGCAACAGCTCTATTTGTATTACTTGATAGAACATCAACTACAATCTGAATTCCTCCTGGCCCAAAACCCTCATATGACGCCTCTTCATAATGAACACCGTCATCTTTTCCGGTTCCCTTATCAATTGCTTTCTTTACGTTATCAGAGTTAAACCCTTCTGCTTTTGCTTCTATTAATAACAACCTTAATGCAGGATTCATTGCAGGATCCCCACCACCTTGTCTTGCAGCATGAGTTATTTGAACTGATAGCTTAGAAAAGATTTTACCTTTCTTAGCGTCCTTAATTCCTTTCTTATGTTTAATTGTTGACCATTTACTGTGTCCTGACATATATCCTATTT
>CAZIIC010000051.1:0-3550 GCA_964539195.1 uncultured Candidatus Saccharibacteria bacterium | reverse complement strand
CACAAAACTCAATATTCCCATCTTCTAAATATCTTCCCAAATCACCTGTTTTATAAAATCTAGCCCCAGAAGATGACGAAAAAGGATCAGGTAAAAATACCTTTGCCGTGTTTTGTGAGTCTCCTATATATCCACGTCCAACACCTATACCACCTATAAAAATTTCTCCTATAACCCCTATAGGCAACTGATTTAAACAACTATCAAGAATATAAATTGTTGAATTATCCAATAACCCCTTAATAGGTAATACTCCCTCTTGCTCATTAATTGGAGCTGGAATCTTATAATGACTTATATCATCCGAGCATTCCGTCGCGCCATAAGTCGTAATTACGGGTATTTGAGGTAATAATGTAAACCATCTATTGAAAATAGTATTCAATACCGCTTCACCATTTAAAATAAGCCACTTTAAAGAATAACAACACTTCTTCAACCCAATTTCAATATCATTCAATATTAAATACATATGAGTTGGAACAGTCTGTAATACAGTTATTCTTTCCTTCCACATTAACGACAATACATTCTTTGATTCCCAAGAATTATTCTGATTAAAAATAACAACTTTCCCTCCCACTAAAAGCGAAGCAAGAAATTGCCAAACTGATACATCAAATGTTTGAATCGAAGTTTGAGCTACTATGTCTAAATTATTCAACTGAAGATCATTAATTTTTGTATATAAATGATTAAGCATTCCTTCTCGGTTAATCATAACACCCTTTGGCTCTCCAGTAGATCCTGAGGTAAAAAAAACGTAAGCTAAATTATTAACACGATTGTAGGAAGATTTTTGCTGGTCAATAAAATCATTTACTTCTAGTAGATCTTCAATGTACACTATATTCACTCTATCATCACAGAGATCTTTTATAATGTCCTTATATTTTTTTTCAGTAATAATTAATTTACTTTGTGTTTTCTCCAAATAATTTCTATTTCGAATAATAGATGCTCCAGGATCAAGTGCGATATAAGCTGCACTAACTTTTAAAACAGCTAGCATGCTAATCAAAAAATTAGGATTTCTTTCTAAAAAGAAGCTAACTATGCTCTCTGGACCCATCTTCAATACACTTAAATAATGCCCTAGTTGATTAGCTTTGCTATTCAATACCTCGTACGTTAATTGTTGATCCTCATATACCAATGCTACCCTATCTCTATTCCCTTCCACTACCTCCTCAAATAATTCATAAATATTTTTGTCTATTGGGTATTCATGTTGGGTATCATTCCATTTTTTTAGTTGGGCTAATTCTGCTTCGTCTAATATCGGAATTTCTGATAGGTATGCTTTGGGATTTTCCAATATTGATTCTATAAATTTTATATAATAATTTGCTAGCTTCTTTATTCTCTCTTCATCAAATAAATCTTTTGCATATTCAAATAATAGATACAATCCATCCTTCATCTCTATTGCATTTAAAGTTAAATCAAATTTTGCTTGGATATGTCCTTGATTTTCTGCATAGGATATATCTATCCCCCCTAACTTCACTTCTACATCTTCATTATTTTGCAATATAAACATTATCTGAAATAATGGATGTCTACTTAAATCTCTAGGTATATTTAAATGGTCAACTAATTGTTCAAATGGAACATCTTGGTGTTCATAAGCTTCGAGTGAAACCTTCTCTACTCTTTTTATTAATTCTTCAAATATAGGATTATTACTACAGTCAGTTCTAAGTACCAAGGTATTTACAAAGAAGCCTATCAGCGGTTCTATCTCTGATATTCTTCTATTAGCTATCGGAGTTCCTATAACTATATCGTTCTGATTACATATCTTACTTAACATACCTTTAAATGCAGCCAATAGAACCATAAATAAAGTTACATTCTGTTCCTTGGCTAATCGATTTAACTTATTAAGTATTTCTTTAGGTAAATATTGTTCATAATGAGCACCTCTATAGCTTTGTTCATTTGGTCTTATTTCACTTGGTAATGCTAAAGTGGATACTTCAAATAATTGCTCTTTCCAATAACTTAATTGTCTATCTAATACTTCTCCTTGTAACCATTCACGCTGCCATACACTATAGTCTTTGTATTGAATGGATAACTCTTGTAAGTTTGGTATTTGATTGTTTAAATAGCTGCTGTAGCATTCATTTAACTCTCTATTGAATATTCCACTTGACCATCCGTCAGAAACAATATGATGAAACGTTAATATTAAAACATGCTCCTTATCATTTAATTCTAATAATAATCCTCTGAATAGTGTTTCATTGGAAAAATCAAATGGTTTTGTTGTTTCTTCTTGAATCCTTTCTGATAAATTTTCTGCTAATTTAGCCTGTTTTTCTAATCTTTCTATTTTTAAATTAAAATCCTTATCTAGTACCTCTTGATGTGCTACTCCATCTACACTTACTATCTTGGTTCTTAATATCTCATGCCTTCTAACTATGGTATTTAGCGACTTGATTAATGCCTCTTTATTTAAATCTCCGTTCAATCTTAAAACTACTGGTATATGATATAACCCTAAACTCGGTAATAGTTGTTCAAGAAACCATAATCTTTGTTGAGCGAAGGACAATGGTGCTAACTCTTCTTTGGTTGGGTATATAGGCGGCAATAATCCTTTGGTACAATATTCTTTTTCTATAGTTTTAGCTAAATCTTTTAACACAGAGTGTTCAAAGATCGCTTTTAATGGTACTTCTACTTTTTGTGTACTTCTTATCCTAGATATTAACCTTATTGCTATTAGTGAATGTCCTCCTAAATGAAAAAAATTATCATTCCTTCCTACCTTCTCTATTCCTAATAACTCAGACCATATCTTTGCTATACTATTTTCTAGTAATCCTTGGGGTTCTTCATACGTTTCTATCCCTTCTCTTCCTTCAGGAGCAGGTAGTGCTTTCCTATCTATCTTTCCATTCGGTGTTAATGGTATGTCCTCTAATATCATTATCTGAGATGGTAACATATAATCCGGTAATCTAGACCTACAACCTTCTCTAATCTGTCCTATTAGCTCAGCCTGCTCATCTCCAGATATTCCTCTGCCATCTCCTGCTTTTGTAACAACATATGCTACTAATCTCTTCTCTCCAGCAATATCTTCCCTTGCCAATACTACAGCTTGCTTTACCCCTTCTATTGCTTGAATCGTTGATTCTATCTCTCCTAATTCTACCCTAAATCCTCTCACCTTTACTTGATAGTCTACACGACCACAAAACTCAATATTCCCATCTTCTAAATATCTTCCCAAATCACCTGTTTTATATAATCTACTTCCGTTGCTTTCCATATCTTCTGTAAATGGGTTAGGAACAAACCTTTCTGCCGTCAATTCAGGACGATTAAGATAGCCCCTAGCTAGTCCTGTTCCTCCTATATAGATCTCCCCCGTAACTCCTATTGGTACAGGATTCATATAGAAATCTAATATATATATTTGTGTGTATTGCCTTTGCTTTCCTATCGTAATTCGATCTATTTTTTCTTTATAAAATGGGTTATATATATTAGTTACACTAGCCCAGACTGTTGTTTCCGTAGGGCCATATTC
>CAZIIC010000050.1:0-3635 GCA_964539195.1 uncultured Candidatus Saccharibacteria bacterium | reverse complement strand
GAAAAGAATTAGGACCTAAAGGATTAATGCCTAACCCTAAGACTGGAACAGTAGCTCATTCTGACACATTAGAAGAGACAGTTAAGGCATATAAGAAGGGAAAGCAAACTTTCACAGTAGATATGCAAGGTGGGGTTCACCTAAATGTTGGAAAACTTACAATGTCTGATGAGAATCTTCTTGAAAATATTGATTACGCAATAAAAACTGTTGAAGAAGTATATGGTAAATCTACAAACTTAATCGTTAAAGGTTACCTCGCTCCTACAATGGGAAGAAGTGCAAAATTCAAGATTGAAAAAGTAGTAGAAAACTAGATTTTTTGAAGCAAAATCAAACTAAAAGCCACCTATACAGGTGGCTTTTTTTATAGTAAATTTAAGTACAATATTAAATTGAAATTAGCCAGAGTTAAATGTATATAGGAAATAAGAAAAAAGTTTTGATTGGTTTAGGTATACTAATACTCATTGTAACTATAGTCGGAGGCTATTTCCTAATCAATTCTGGATATTTAGGGAAATCAGACAGTTCTGCAGGAACTTCTTCGACATTAGATGTGTCCGGATTTACTATTAAAGCCTCCCGTTCTAAGACCCAAACTAATCTTGTAAACTTCACCGTTACCGGCGACTTACCTAAATGCACTAAATACGAAATTACCACTAGTACTCAATCGACACCAACAGTTTCCCTCAAAATCTCTGATGTAACATGTAATACAGCTAACAATAAGGAGAGAGACCTCAGTAACTCTGGAAGTTTTGTGATCAAAAGTGGAAATCAGTTTGCATTTGAGGTCAACAAAGTCTCAAAAAACTTTAAGAATAACCAAACGACATCAATTACACTAGACAATATTAAGCTTAAATCTGATTTTAGCAAATCTGGAAATAATGGGACTTGGAAATATTCATTTTCTGGTAACGAATCTAAATGCTACAATTTCAGAGATGCTACTGTACTTACTGGAAAAAAATTTGATGGGGTTTTCAGAGCCGTATTCACTGAAAATGAGAAAGCCACTAATTGTAGTGAAAAGACACTTATTTCAGAGGCTTCAAAAATTACAGGTAACATATCTAGCGATATAACTCTAAGATTAAGTATTAAATATCGAACTACTGGTGAGATAGCTCTACCGATTGATGAAGAGAAGAAACAAAGACAGGTTGGTTCTACTCCAAAGATATGGTATCTCACATCCGCAAAAGCTACATATGATAAAAGCATGCCTTCTGACTATCTAGAAGCTTTCACAAATCCAAGCAAATGGAAAGAATCAATTAAATATATTGATGTCTATGTATTTAGTACAGCAGGAAGAGGATCTAAAATGTTTGAACCAGACTTTCTAAAAAGTAAAGTAATACCATTGCTCAATGCAAACAATATCGAAATAGGATTAAACTCAGGAACTGCCACATGGTACTCATGTAAAACAAAGGCTCAACAAGACCTACAAGTTAACTACGACTTAGATCATATTAAAAGAGTTGCTAACGCTGGAGGTGAAGTGAAGTATATTAGACTCGAAAGCGTGCTAGGTAAACCAGTTCCTGATAAGTTTAAATCGGGATGCCCTGAATATACAGATAATCAACGTGTCAACGACGCGGTTTCATATATACGAAGAATAAATGCTAAATACCCAAAGATAAAAATCGGCGTGGTCGACGCAACAGCAAGTCACATCGCTAAAAAGGGAGGCGAGAACGAAGGTTACGAGGAAGTATTTTCAAAATTAGTAAATGACCTAAAGAGTGTAAATATCAAGTTAGACCACATAATTATCGATACAGGAACTGAGTACTCCTCAGGTAAGAGGAGTCCAGGTTTACTTGAATACGACAGGCTTCTAAAATTAGAAGACTATATTCAAAACACATTAGATGTTAACGCAGGAATTATTGTAACAAGTTATGACGGAGGTGGAGTAAGCGACAAAGTATATTACGACGAGATTATGAATTTCTTTGATAAATACAACAAAATCGGTGGAAGACCTGACTTCTATATGCTTGAGTCTTGGCACAAATATCCTTGGAAATTACTACCAGATAATAATCCTAAGGACTATACGATGATGAAAGGTGTACTTGATTTTTCAAAGAAAGTAAAAGGTAATCTTTGACATTCATCAAATGTTTTAGTATTATCCTAACTGTCCTAAGAAACATGGTGTAAAAATAAATCCATGTGAGGCAAATTATATATCTAAAAATTATAAGACTAATACTATGGCAAAAAGCCGAGATTCAAAATCAGTATTATTGAATAAATACCAAGAGGTTTTAGGTAACCAAACTGGCTTTATTTTAGTAGATACTCACGGACTAGATACATCATCAATAACTACATTAAAAATGAAGTTAAAAGAGATTGGATCTGACTTTGTTGTTGTTAAGAACACAATTTTAAAAATTGCGCTTCAAAATGCTAACACAGACTTAAAGATTAACGATTTTGCTGGTCAAACAGCTATGATTTCAGTTGGTGAAGATCCTTCAGTTGCTGCAAAGTTAATTAAGGAAGTACAGACTGATAAGAAATTAATGAACGCTAAAGTTGGATTATTCCAAGGTGAAGTATTAAGTGCAGAGAGAGTAATGGAACTAGCAGAAATTCCTTCAAGAGAAGTATTGCTATCCAAACTTCTTGGTTCACTCACATCTCCTCTATCTGGATTCATGAATGCCGTTACCGGTAATGCAAGAGGATTTGTAGTTGTACTAAAAGGTGTATCAGAAAAATAATATTGTTGAGTAATTAATTTAAGTTTTAACAAATAACATGGACATAAAACTATCAGACAACGCTCAGAAGGTTCTTGAAATGGTTGAGAAAATGACCGTTTTAGAATTAGCTGATCTTGTAAAGGTAATGGAAGAGAAGTTCGGAGTAAGTGCCGCAGCTCCTGTTGCCGTTGCCGCAGCTCCTGTTGCTGCAGCTGATGTAGAAGAGCAATCAGTCTTCTCATTGGTTCTTAAAGACGCAGGTGCAAACAAGATTAACGTGATCAAAGCTGTAAGAGAAATTACAGAGTTAGGTCTTAAAGAAGCTAAGGATCTTGTTGACGCAGGTGCAGGTTCAGTAATCAAAGAAGGCCTAGCAAAGGCTGATGCTGAAGCAGCAAAGAAGAAGTTTGAAGAAGCTGGAGCTACAGTTGAACTTAAGTAATAGCTTTTCAATAATCTTTATGGAATAACCGGGTTTATACCCGGTTTTTCTATTTTATAAAGATATATACGGTTTCAGTATTAAACTCGTTCGAACTCTTTAATATATATCCCAACTTTTCAATTCTAGCTTGATATATATTTCTATAATTTTCTCTCATACCCTTTTCCTTTCCTCCCAGTGACTTGTTTGGTAGTGATACAACTAGAAAGTTACAATCAAGATTTGAAATAAATTGATCACAAGACTGAGGATCTATCTGATCTAAAACTGGAAGCAATTTAAAGGCAAATACAATATCTACTTTTTTAAACTTATTCAAAAGAGCATCCCCTACTTCTGCTTTGTATTGTTTAAATCCTTTCAATGCAAAATACTTGTTTAAGAAATTTTGCTGATCTATATCAATATCTACAGCTAAGTATTCATATTCATTTGAATAGACTGAGAAAAGA
>CAZIIC010000049.1:407-3803 GCA_964539195.1 uncultured Candidatus Saccharibacteria bacterium | reverse complement strand
GGTCATTCCTTTTACCTCTGCTAAAAATTCATCAGATAAAATTGAAATATCGGGTTTCTTAATACCTGCTGCATCAAAAATATCAATCACTTCATCCGATACAATGGCGTCTGATAATATCTGTTTGATTGCAGTTTCAATCTCTTCGTCTGATATACCTTTTCCACTTTGGGTAACCTTCACAATTCTCGCTTTGATTGCTTGAAACAATCCAACTTCATCCCTAATGTCAATGGTGTAAGGATGAGGAACAGATATTGCAAATGACTTTGATAATGCGGTTACAGAATTAATATACCTGTCTTTACCATTCTCTAATCCTAGTATATAATTGGCTGCTTGAATTGGAAAGTATAATTTCTCCTTTGGGGTTAATCCAAAGAATGATTTATAATTTAATCCTTTTTGTACTGTCTTATCTGTGGGTTGTTCTGAGAACATCTGAGCCACTATTTCATATTTCCCCATCATAACTGATGCGGCTTCGTCTTGGTCAAATGCAGGTTTCCCTTTCCCTCCACTATCTGTGTATAGTGCTAGGGCTCGTTTCAAATCATTGGCAATACCAATATAATCTACAACTAAACCACCTTCCTTGTCTTTGTAAACTCTATTCACTCGAGCAATTGCTTGCATCAAATTATGACCTTGCATTGGTTTATCTAAATACAAAGTGTGCATAGATGGAGCATCAAATCCGGTTAACCACATATCCCTTACGATGGCTAATTTTAATTTGTCTTTAGGGTCTTTAAGTCTTTCTCCTAATGCTTTACGTTTCCCTTTGTTTCTGACATGTGGTTGGAAGTTTAAAGGGTCAGAAGAGGAACCAGTCATCACTACTTTAATAGTTCCATCGGTATCGTCATCACTATGCCAATCGGGTCTAATTTTAATTATTTGGGCATACAAATCCACGCAAATCCTTCTGCTCATGCACACAATCATTCCTTTGCCATCTAATATCTCGTTACGAGATTCAAAGTGTTTGACAATATCATTGGCAATTAATTCCAATCGGTGTTCGTTACCAACAATGGCTTCTAACCTTGCCCATCTTGATTTTAATTTCTGACGGTCATCCTGTTCTTCACTCTCGGTTAGTTCTTCAAACTCTGCATCTACCCTTGGTTTATCTTCTTCTTTAAGATTGATTTTTGCCAGTCTATTTTCATAGAATATTCTTACTGTTGCACCATCTTCAACTGCTTGTTGAATGTCATAAACATCAATATAATCTCCAAATACAGCTTGGGTATTTTTATCTGTATTTTCAATTGGTGTACCTGTAAAACCTATAAATGATGCGTTTGGAAGTGCATCTCTCATATGTTTGGCAAACCCATCCATAAAGTCATATTGACTTCTATGGGCTTCATCAGCAATTACTACAATATTTCTTCTATCTGATAACTGTTCAAATTGACCTTTGATATTTTTGGTTTTACCTTCACCAATATCAATCTTCTCTATAATTTCAGGAAGGAATTTTTGAATGGTCGTAAACACAATTCCTCCCGATGTAACACTTAATTTCTTTTTAAGGTCGTCACGGTTTTCTGCTTGTACAGGAGTTTGACGAAGTAAATCCTGACTTTGAGAAAAGGTGTCAAACAATTGGTCATCTAAGTCATTTCTATCAGTTAAGATTACAAGTGTTGGGTTGTTTAATGCCAAAACTAATTTACCGGCATAAAACACCATACTTAAACTCTTTCCACTTCCTTGAGTATGCCATATAACTCCGGCTCTTTGGTCACCATTTACTGCTGTTGCCACTTTGGTCGTTTCAACTGCTTTGTTCACTGCAAAGTATTGGTGGTAACGAGGAACAATCTTGGTAATTTGTTCTTTATTTTGATGAAATATAATGTAATGTCTAATAAGGTCAGGAAGTCCCTCTTTATTCAACATACCCTTTACCATCACTTCCATTTGTGGCATATTCTCATCTGCAACCGTTTTGCCATCTATGGATTTCCAAGGCACAAAAAATTGTTTGGGAGCTGTAAGAGAACCATACAGGGCATCCCAACCATCAGAAGCAATTAATAAAGTATTGTACTGAAATAAAGAAGGGATGGCTTGTATGTAGGTCTGTAATTGGTTGAATGCTGAATGTATGGTTGCGTTTTCATCCACCGCATTTTTTAGTTCAATGACAACTAAAGGAAGACCATTTACGAACAAGATAATATCAGGTCTCTTATTCACATTATTCTCTATGATGGTAAACTGATTCACCACCAAAAATTCATTATTGGTTGGGTTCTCGTAATCTATTAACCATACTTTATCCCCGGCTATACGGTCTCCTTTTCTGTATTCTACATCAACACCATCTGTCAAGTATTTGTGAACCTGATAATTGTTTTGGAATAAGTTTGGAGTATCTGTTCTAAGGACTTTCTTAATAGCTTCCTCTTGTGCCTCAAAAGGTATATTGGGGTTAAGCTTAGTAATTGCAGCCTGTAATCTTTGCTTCAATACCACTTCATCAAACTCTCTTTCTTGGGCAATCCCATCAGGTGAAATATCTGCTCCGTTGACATAGGAATATCCTAAGTCAATAAACTCTTGAATGACGATTTGTTCGATATGGTCTTCTGATATTACTGCTGCCATTAGTTGGTTTTTTCGTTAATTTCTAATTCACCGGAGATGAGTTTTGAAAGTAGGGTATCTCTAAGTTTTATTAACCCTCCACTTTCAATTCTATTTTCTATTATTTTTGATATAAAAGGTTCAAAAACAATAGAAAAATTTATGATTGTATTTTTAGTAGGAATTACAACTTTAGCATTAGTTAAATGTTGTCGTTGAATGTGCCCCATAGTGGTGGCTTTACTTTCCGCAATCTCTATAAATTCAGTTAAATGATGTTTAGTCCATAAGTAGTAATACCATTTTGGAAATTCTTTTGATGTAACCTTGAATAAATGTTGATTCAAAGCACCTTTACCATTTGTCCAAAAATCTATCATTAAAGAACCACTCCAATAAAACAATACATCTCCATCTTCAATAATATATTTTTCAGGTATATTAACACTTGCTTTGTCTGAATTGGAGGTGTCCTTCTGTCTTAATTCTCTAATTTTAATTACAGGAAGAAACTCATAATCACTTTCAGCAGGAAATTTTTGTAATGCTAATCCGTTAAGAAATTCTGCAATATTATCTAATGAATCCATTTTCCACCCCTTTGGAATCTCACCCAATTCACTATCCACCATTTCACCACCGGACGATTTATAGGGTTCTCCATTTTCATTGGGGAACTCAAAATCAATGAACCATTGTTTGAAAAGAGTTTGAGCAAGTGATTCTAATTCTTGATTTATTTTATTGTTAAGTTCTATTTTTGTGTCAAAGTTTGAAAGAACATATGAAATT
>CAZIIC010000049.1:0-397 GCA_964539195.1 uncultured Candidatus Saccharibacteria bacterium | reverse complement strand
CTTTATTCAATACTTCCGTTGTTAAACTCGGAACCGCAGAACCAACATTTAGTTCTGCAAGATTATATGTCTTTAGGGCATAATAGAGATATTTTGGAAGTACTTTTTCTTGATTTATTCTTGACCAAAACATAGTATCTACTGACCAAAACGGTTCGTTAACATAGAATAAATTGCTTAAAGTTCCCTTTCTTGGAATAAGTATTGATTCTTCCTCACAAATGAATTTTTCAACATATCTCATTATTCCACCTGAACCAAACAAAGGATAGGAACCATCTGCCAAATGCTTATGGTCTTTACCGTATTTGATTTCCATCAAATCAGATAGTTTATATTCTTTATAATTTGTCAAAATATTAATCTCTTTTATTACAAATTTTCATCATACTTTGAT
>CAZIIC010000048.1:0-4103 GCA_964539195.1 uncultured Candidatus Saccharibacteria bacterium | reverse complement strand
ACTTCTCACTATATTCCGATATCTCTCAAAGAGTTATGGAGATAGTAAGTAAATATGGTCACCAATTTGAACAGTACTCGATCGACGAGGGTTTTCTAGATATTACTGATATTAAAGTTGATGATTATGAAAGTTTTGGTAGGAGTATAAAAGAAGAGGTATTCAAACTTGTAGGTATACCAGTATCGGTTGGTATCTCGTATACAAAGACTTTATGTAAATTAGCTTCTAAAAAAGCAAAGAAAAACAATGGAGTCTATGTTTTGCTTAATAACTTTTCTGAAGAAATATCCTCGTTAAATATTTCCGATGTTTGGGGTATTGGATGGGCAAGCGCTAAACACATGAAAAAATATGGAGTTAACAGTATCTCTGATTTTCTTTCGAAGTCTTCGTCATGGGTTTTAAAACACTTTTCTGTAAATATGTTAAAAAGTTGGTGGGAACTGAAAGGTGAGTGCGCAATGGGAGTTACTCCTGTTGCTAAAACTCCTAAATCAATGATGCATAGTCGTACTTTCATGCATCCAATTCTAGAAAAGGAAGTATTAAGAGAGAGGTTGATGACCTTTGCTGTCGAAATAGGGAGATCTTTAAGATTAGATGGTTTGGTAGCAATTAATGTTCATCTATTTATTTCTGAGAATAGAATGAAAAAAGGCTACTTTTCGGCGGAAGTATCAGACTCTTTTACGGAGTATACTAACTTAGATACCCAGATATCTGTAAAAGTTGCGGATATGTTTGATCGTATATTTAAAAGAGGAATGAAGTATAAAAGAGCGGGTGTTCTGGTTTCAGGAATACTTAAAGAGAGTGAATATGTCACTCTTTTTAGAAAAGGAAATGTTAAAAAAGAATTAGCTCAAAGGGGAGTGGATCTTGTTAATAGTAGATATAAAGATAAAGTAAAACTTGCTAGCACAAAGCTAAGTGTTGAAAAAGCGCCTCTTCAATCTGGTGCATATACTACTGATTGGAATCAGCTTTACCTTGTCTTCTGAATACAATAAGTCCAAGAAGGGCCGGTAGCCATACAACAACTGCTCTATATGTTAATATCCCCACTAATGCAATCTCCGATGGTATTCCGAGAGAAATTGCTGCAATCTGAGCTAAACCCTCCACTATTCCAATACCTTGTGGTGTTGGGGATACAACCGAAAACAGAAATATTACTGAGTATAGACTGAGTAATATAGACCAATCATAAGTATTTCCGTATGTATAAAAAGATATGTAAAGAATACCAATATTTATCAAATGTAATATAGCAGAAGGTATTAGAGTTCTAACAAATCTCAGTAGTGATTTATCAAATCTACCCGAAGCTTTCTGAATCTCATCAATATTACTACTTAGCTTGTCTGGATTAATAACAGATCTTTTAAATATTTTTTTAGCAAGATAGTTCGCAATACCTGACAAAAATCTTGATACTTTAATACTAAACTTTGGAAGAACAAGAATGAAAAATATCACTACAACATATACAACATTCACTAGTACTAACAGTTTTGCAGCTACAGTCTCATAACTGCTTAACTCATTATTTGCTCCAAAGTATATAAAGGAGAAAGCCAGGATAAATAGGAAAACAAGATTTACAGAAAGTTGTGTAGCAAAGAAAGCGAATATGCTTTTTAAGTATGAATAGCCTTTAGAAACTAATCTCCTAATCATTAATGTTGTTGCACCTGTTGTACCCAGAGGATTTGAAATATTGGTGAATGCAAAAGCAATAATCTCAGGAAGTAGATAACCAAGATTTATATCCTGATGAAATATTGAAAAGTTTAATCTAAATATAATAGTCATCATTGCAAGATTACCTATAGATAGAAGTACTGCCCAAGCAAGAAGTACATAATCTGCGTTCTTTACAGTACTCAAAAGAATACTGAAATCACCTACATTCTGATAAATTACCCATCCGAAAAATACAATTACAATCCAATAGAGAAGAATTTTTAGAATATTTTTAACTTTCATAATAAATCAGTATACCAAAATTTATTAAAAGAAATTATTCTGATATATTCTAAGTATGAATAAACAAACTGAATTAATAGAGTCTATTAAATTTCTCAATAAATTTAAGCATATTCAAAGACTCTCGCTCATTTCAAATAAAGGAAGGAGAGAGAGTGATGCTGAACATACTTGGAATTTAGTTATGACTGTTTGGATGCTTTCAGAACAGTATGAAAAGAAAATAGATATCAACAAAGCTATAAAAATTGCACTAGTACATGACCTGCCAGAAATGTTGGCGGGCGACGTTTTTGCTCACGCGGATGCGCAAACTAAAGAACAAAAGAAAGAAAACGAGGAGAAAGCTTTGACTGAAATAATAGTTAAGCTGCCAATTAGTTTTGGAAATGAAATAAGAGAATTGTGGAACGAGTATGAAAACCGAAAAAGTGAGGAAGCAAAGTTTGTGTGGTTGGCAGATAAGTTAATGCCAAGAGTACAACAAGAACTTACAGAGGGTGATCTATCTGATGAAATGGAATACGATAAACAAGAGGATATAAACCAAAAGAATAAAATGTCTGAGATGAGCGAACTATTTAAAATTCTACTATCCGAGTTGAAGAATTAAACTACCTTCTCCCTTTAATAATCATTAAGCTCTTTGGATCTGGTTTTAGAACTATATTGCCTTCAATAATATAAGTTAGTTTAAAACCCGATTTCTCTAATACTTTTATTATCTTTTTAAGGTTTGAATTAGGATGGTATTCAACAACAATATTCTTGACTATATTTAACATACTTGAAATATCATCAATTATCTTTCCCTCGCTACCTTCTACATCAATCTTAAGCATATCAACATCTCTATCTAAATATGGAACAAGTGAAGTACTTTGGACTGAAACCGGAGTACTCTCTTCCATACCTGTCCAACCCCCTTGAGTTAGACTACCATTTGAAAACCACATGTCATTAGTAGGATCAATAAAGAAGGGAACAATATTACTCTCATTTGATATAGCTTTCTGCTGAGTTTTAACACCTGTAATTCCGTTATTTAATATATTTCTACCTAATATCTCATATAAAACAGGATTAGGTTCAAACCCTAATATTTCTGAATCTGGAAATATACTTTTAAAAAATATAATAGATAGACCTATGTGAGAGCCAACATCAATAATATATGGATTTGAAGTACTTGTTTTAAAATCATATATCATATTTCCAAATATCTCATTTTTTAAAATGTGATACTCTTTCTTGTTTGTATATTCAATTTCAAATTTCCCTAACTTTGTTTTCATCCCATATATTGTATTGTATTGATTAGATAATGTAAAAAGAGTAAATTCAAGCGATGGAAATTGACATTAAATCATCAACTAAACATCAAAAAAAGATCAAAGGAATTGGATTTACCAAATATATAGTAATGCTTCCAATTTTTGTGCTGTTTTTTTTAGGAGCATTTTCAGCAATATACTATTTTGAAGGTGGACTTGATGCAAGGAGTACCAATTCATTAAAGGAGTATAAATCAATATCAATTTCACTTCCTATTGAATTAAATGAAAGTATAAAAAGTGATATTACAGATTCTCTTTCCAAAGTTAAGTTAGGTGATGTAAGTAGGTTTGAGATTAAAAATAGCGGAGAATATCTACTAGAGTGGAAAGAGGGAAGTGGAATGTTTAATCAATATATAGTACCTATCTCCCACTTCTATACTATTTCAGATGATTTCAGTGAAAACCAGAAAATATATATACAATCATCTCTGCCTGATGGAATTAAGCAAGGACTGAAAGCGAGATACTTAAATGCAAAGGAAACAGATAATCCAGAAAAGGTTTTAGATGAAGCTGGTAAGGCTGTTGTATGGATTGATGCCAATCAGCTTAAAGGCACATATAAGCTGATGAAGTACGATAAGAAATACTTTCTAGATAATGTTAATGGCTCAATTATATTCTTATTAAAATTAAGTAGATATTAAAGTTGATCTTTATTTATTATTAAAACGAGGAGATGAATAAGATACAACTAATATATTACCTAATGATGATAAATTAATACTAGAACAAGAGCTAAAACAACAGGTAATTTGTAAAGAACATTGA
>CAZIIC010000047.1:0-4110 GCA_964539195.1 uncultured Candidatus Saccharibacteria bacterium | reverse complement strand
TCAACAAGTTTTCTTGTTAAGTATCCAGAAGATGAAGTTCTTAGTGATCGGTCAGCAATACCTTTTCTTCCTGAGTTAGATGCTACAAAATACTCGAAAGCATTTAATCCATCTCTAAAGTTTCCTTTAATTGGAAGTGGTACCCAGTTACCTGATGAATCTCTAACCATTCCCTTTAAGGTAAGAATCTGTCTTGCCTGAATCTTTTCTCCGTTAGTTTGAGAAGTTACCATTTGATAAACTGAATTTTCTTTATCAACAGCTTTCCATGCGTCTTCACCCATTGAGTCAGCAAAGTCGTTCCACATGTTAACAGAAAGGTTAATTTTCTCTTCCTCTGTCATTAATCCTTGTAGATAGTTTTCTTGTAATTGTTTTTCTTTCTCTTCAATACCTTTTAGTTTTGTTTCAAGATCAATATCAACAATACAATCTTCCATTGAGAAGCTGAAAGCTAAATCTGTTGCATATTTAAATCCTAATGTTTTTAAGTCATCGGATAGTTTAACTGTTACTGGCAATGGATATTTATCTTTTACTTCTTCAATTATCTTCTTTATTTCACTTCCACCAATTCTTTCATTCACATATGCATAATCCTCAGGTAAAACTTGATTGAATATTACTCTTCCTGCAGAAGTTCGTAATACTTGTCCTTTACCTTTAACAATTATTTCTTCGTTTATATGAATATTTCCTCTGTGGAATGCTTTAACTGCATCTTCAAAACTTGCAAACATTCTTGGTTTTTCAACAGGTGTTAACTCAGTTAATAGATAGAAACCCATTAACATATCTTTTGAAGGGTTTGCAAGAAGCTTACCACTAGCAATAGATACAATGTTTTGTTCTGAGATCATTCTTTCCTTTGCTTCTGCAATAGCATCATCAGTTAGAAGAACGTGTACTGACATCTGATCACCATCAAAGTCAGCGTTGAATGCTTTACATACCAATGGATGAATTCTAATTGCTTCTCCTTCTACAAGTCTTGGATAGAATGCTTGAATAGAGTACTTGTGAAGAGTTGGAGCTCTGTTTAGTAATACAGGTCTGCCTTTAATTACATCTTCCAGAATATCCCAAACTATGTCTTCACTTGCTTCAATCATATCTTTAGCAATTCTGATGTTTGGAGCAAACTCAAACTCAAGTAATTTGTTAATAACGAATGGTTTGTATACTTCAAGTGCAATAGATTTTGGTAAACCGCACTGATTTAGGTTCAATGTTGCATCACCAATGATTACTGCTCTACCTGAGTAGTCGACTCTCTTTCCAAGTAGGTTTCTTCTAAAGATTCCCTTTTTACCTCTTAATTCGTCTGTTAATGACTGATAAGGTAATTTCTTGTTGTTCATCATAGCCTTACTTGGTCTATGTGAGTTGTCAATTAAAGCGTCAACAGCTTCCTGTAACATTCTCTTTTCGTTTCTTAAGATTACATCAGGAGCACCAATTTCAATTAATCTTCGTAATCTATTGTTTCTGTTTATAATTCTTCGATATAGATCGTTTAAATCTGAAGTAGCGAACTTACCTCCGGATAGAGGGATAATAGGTCTTAGTTCAGGTGGAATAACTGGAAGCATATCCATAACCATCCACTCTGGGTTTGAATCATTTTGTAGGAATCCTTCAAGGTATTGAAGTCTTCTAACTGTTGTTGATTTAGCCTCACCTTTTTCTTGCTTTGCTTGTTTTGTAAGTCTTACAACTTCACCTTTAAGATCTAATCTTCTTAATAGAGATTTAATTGCATCTGCACCCATTTGTGCGGTAAAGAATAGTAACTCTCTATCTTCTAAATCAATATATTCTTCCTCTGTAAGAACTGTTCCGACATCAATCTTCTCAACAAGCTTTGCCATTTTTGTATAAAAGGCATCCATTGTCTCTTCGATTTCAGCATATTCTTTTCTAGTTTTTGCTTGAGTTTGCTTAAACTTATATTCAATCTTGTTAAGTTTAAACTCTAAAGCTTTCTTATCTTTTTCTGATTTCTTTAGTTCTTTTACCTCTTCGTCATATGCTGCTTGATCACTTGAGAGTGCTACTTCAAGGTCAGATTTAATTCTTGTCATTTCCTCTTGTCTTAGAGTATCAACCTTCTTTGTCATTTCTTCTCTCTTCTGAGCATCTACATCAACAACCATATACCTTGTGTAATAGATAACAGATAGAAGCTTTTTGTGAGGCATATCAAGGACAATTGAAAGCTTGTTAGGAATACTGTATGCAAACCAAACATGTACAACTGGAACAGAAAGTTTTATATGTCCCATTCTTTCTCTTCTTACATCTTTGGTTGTTACTTCGACACCACACTTATCACATACAATTCCCTTATATCTTACTTTCTTATACTTACCGCAGTAACACTCATAGTTCTTACTTGGACCAAAGATCTTTTCACAGAAAAGTCCCTCTGGTTCTGCTCTGAATGTTCTATAGTTGATTGTTTCAGATTTTGTTACTTCTCCATATGACCATGAGAGTACATCTTCTGGTGAAGCAAGTGTAAGCTTTAGGGCATCAAAGTCCTTAAAGTTTTCCTTTTTAGTTCTGTTCATCATTGCTTGTTTCCTCCTGTGCTACCTCTTCTACTACCTGAGGTTTTGTTGAAATTAAATCTAATTTTAATCCTAATGCATTCAATTCTCTTACAAGAACTTTGAATGATTCAGGTATATTTACATTTTGAATCTTTTCTCCGTGGATGATTGCTTTATATGCAGCTGATCGTCCTTTTACGTCGTCAGATTTGATTGTTAGCATTTCCTTTAAGGTTGCTGGTGTTCCGTGTGCTTCAAGCGCCCAGACTTCCATTTCTCCGAATCTTTGTCCACCCATTTGAGCTTTTCCTCCTAATGGTTGCTGTGTAACTACAGTGTATGGTCCAGTTGATCTTGCGTGTACCTTTTCATCTGCTATGTGGTGTAATTTCAAGATATACTTTGTTCCTACAGCCACTTTTCTTGGGAATTTCTCTCCAGTTCTTCCATCGTATAACTCAACCTTTTCCTCCATTGAGAAACCGTTCTTCTTCATTTGCTCTTTAACCCAATCAAGGTTTAAGTCTTCAAATAGTGGGAAGGCAAACTTCTCACCAAGCATTAGAGCATATTTACCCATATGTACTTCAACCGCTTGTCCCATGTTCATTCTCTTTAGGAATGTAGGGGTTAAGATAATATCTACAGGTTTTCCATCTGCAGTAAATGGCATATCTTCAACAGGCTTGATTGCAGCAACTGTGTTCTTATCACCGTGTCTTCCAGAAATTTTATCTCCATAACCAATTTTCTTTGTTTTTGCTACCCAAACTTTAACTTGTTTCAATACTCCAGGAGATAGTTTATCATCCTGTGCTGCATCTAACACCTGAGTTTTAATAACAATTCCTTCTTCACCGTGTGGAAGTCTCAATGAGTTATCTCTAACATCGCTTGATGCCTCACCAAAGATTGCTCTTAGAAGTCTCTCTTCAGCTGTTAATTCTTGTTCTCCTCTTGGAGCTACAACACCAACAAGAATGTCTCCAGATCCAACCTTTACACCAGTTCTTACAATTCCATCCATTCCTAATTTTTGAAGAATTCTATCTCCAACATGAGGAATATCGGCAGTAATCATTTCAGGGCCTAATTCTGTATCTCTTATTTCAACTGAGTGTTCTCTAATATGAACAGATGTTAATAGGTCGTCTTTTACAACTCTTTCAGATATTACTACTGAGTCTTCATAGTTATAACCTTCAAACAACATTAATGCTGCAGTTAGGTTTGTACCTAAAGCCAACTCACCATTCATCATAGTTGGACCGTCAACAATAATGTCTCCTTTTTCTACTTTTTGTCCTGGAACAACTCTTACATATTGAGAGAATGAAGTATTGTTGTTTGATCTATTAAATTTCTTAATAGCATAATCTCTTACTCCTAATTTCTTATATTTAACAGTTACAAGTCTAGAATCAGCAGACTCAACAACGCCATCATCTTCTGCAAATATTGCCCAGCTTGATTGTCTTGCAACTACTTCTTCATATCCAGTTCCTACAAGAGGAGCTTGTTGTTTTACCAAAGGCACACCCTGCCTCTGCATGTT
>CAZIIC010000046.1:2942-4448 GCA_964539195.1 uncultured Candidatus Saccharibacteria bacterium | reverse complement strand
ATTTCAGAAAGAGTAATTTCATTTCTAAGTTTAGCTCCCCTGCCCTGTTTATTCCTTTTTCTGGAAGATTCTCTAAAAAGAATAATGTTAGGATTTCAACTAATCATTTTCAAGAAAAGATTGCTGAGTATAGGAGGAGATTGGGTATTCTCGTCCCTACTTCAGCTCACAGTTTAAGGCATGGTTTTGCTACATATTTAGCTGAAAATGGTGCTAATCCTGCAGCAATTCAAGTATTGTTAGGTCACGAAAGCTTAAACACAACAACAAGATATGTGCATGCTTCAGATAAGTATGCACAAGAGATACATACACAGAAACATCCGTTGAGGTAATAATACTACTTAGATAATAGACTCTCTATTGCCATTTTTAGTGCATTATAATCAGGATCATTCTTCAAATTTTCCATTTGTGATTGAATCTCACTACTTTGTAAATCAACACCTTGGAATTTTGTTTTCAATTTCTTTATATCTTCAAGGGCTAATTCAAGCTCATTAAGCATAAATTCGTTGAATTTTGACTCACCATTTAGTCCATATACTTTATTTAAAACAGCTGTAAATTGTAAGTTCTTCTTGCTATCTAAAACATCGGACATAGTTACTGATTCTAAAGTCTTTTGGACTTCTTGTATTTGAGATTCTTCTAGCTTCACAATATCTTCTTCAAGTATATCTATAAAGTCTTCATAAAGTAGCCCCATATACATGACAAGTCTTTCTTGAGTAAATCCATTATCAAGCAACTCTGTCATAGATTGTTTTATTTTTTCGCTAACATCCATTATTAGTTTCCACTTCCAAAGTTAAATATTTTCGCGGAAAAAGGAGCTCCATTCTGAATTGTTTCTCTTAATAACTGAAGCTTATCAACTGTACCTGTCCATTTACCGGTTATTTCAACTACTAATGATGTAATATCTGGTTTAAATAGAGCATTAATAGCAGATGTAACACCAAATGGTATTGTAAACCAACTTGCTTGTTTTAGTACGTTTGCTATTCCTCTGGCCCACTTTTCCTTATTTTTAAGAGATTCTACTTTTACTTTCTCTGCTTTGTCTAATTCACCTTCAAGTCTCTTATTTAGCACTTCATTTTGTTGTCTCATATATCGATCTCCAAAGCCTTTTGCAATGCCTTCACCGAAGCTAGTTACAACTGCTGCGATTGGACCAGCCCACATTAACGGTGTACCTGCAACAGCAACACCTGCGGCAATACCACCAGCGACAGCGAGTACTCTGAGTGCATTCTTAACAATACCTCTGTTATACCATCTTTGCTCTTTTTCTTTCTTTTCTTTATCTTCTTTTGCTTCTGAATCTTTATTAGTCTCTTTACTTGAGGTTGCAACAGATTCTTTTGCAAATAGTTTCATTATTTCACCAGCCATTCTATCGTTCTCAAAAGCGTTATCTTTTGATTTCCATAATGTTTTTCCTACTTCATATTGTTTAATCTCATTTGGATTTTTTCCATTTAACTTTGTATCTAATTG
>CAZIIC010000046.1:0-2932 GCA_964539195.1 uncultured Candidatus Saccharibacteria bacterium | reverse complement strand
GTGTTAGTACTTTATCTGCCGTTTTTGGTCCAGATATTTTATTCCAGCTTCCGTTTGAGTCCTTTTCATATTCAAGATTATCAAATTGTATTCTTTGCCGTCTTTCACCCATTAAAGTTTTCGTAAATGTTTCTGATTCTAACTTTAATTTTTCGTCTTGGCTCACTCTATCAAGTGTAAATGTTAAGTCATTCAATAAGAACTTAGATACTTTCCATGACTCAACAACTTGAGTATTACTTAGTACTGACGCGGCTGGTTCAATACCTTTTATTTTATTCGTAATCCATACTTTAGATTTTTCATCATACTTATACATTTCTCCGTTGATTTGGAGCTCTTTACCACCTTTTGCTGCTAATTTTACTAATTCCAATGCTGTTTGTGTAAAGGACTCTTTTCCTTCCTTACCTTCAGATGATGGAGTTGTTTCTGATTCACTAGCTACAGGTGCTCCCGCTGGTACTGCTCCTCCAGGTGTTTGTGTTTGAGGTTGTGGAGTTGTAGCTACTGTAGGAGTCTTAAGTATTAATGTTGCTAAATCGGAACTCTTCATTGATTTTGCAATTGTTTTGTCAGTTCCTTCTTTTGATACCTTCCAAGTGACTAGAACCTTAGCTTTTGCATTTGGATCATTTTGTTGTTTTACAATAACTTCTTTTGTAACTTCTGTTCCATCTGCAAGGACAAGTTTAGTATCTTTTGAAATTGATCTATCATCTAGTATTTTTGTTAAATCAGACTGTTGATCTTTAGCATCTTGTGCGCTAAATAATTTAAGAACTTCTTCTTTTGTTAATATTTTAGAGTCTTTTTGTGTTTCAGGAGCATTTTTCTTTCCTCTTGGATTTGTTACTAATACCCATCCTGCATCGGTTTTAGTATATTGTTTTCCTCCAATTTTCACAGAACCCTTATCTTGAACACTCTCTAATACTTGATTTAGAATATCTTGTTGTAATCTCTCTTTACTCTCCAACTTTCCATCAGCGGCCTTAAATGTTGATGAAGCAGTTGCTTTTGTTCCATCAGAAATGGTTGTAATTGATGAAATTCCACCAATTGGGTTACCTGCTTTAGCTGCTGCAAATGTATAAATTGCTCCTGCTGCAAATGCCAAGAATTGCCCACCACCAATTCCAACTTTAGCTCCTGCAACTGTACCAACTAATTCGCCTGCGTCAGGTGTTAGGAATGTTGCTGTATATCCAGTTGTTGTTGCGTCTGTTGTAGTTGTTGTTGAAGGATCAATATTAAGAGGTGCTCCATTTAAGTCTTCTAACCATCCTACAATTGTTGGAGACTTTGACCAATCAAATACATCATCAGTTCTAACTGGTGTATGTAGTCCAAGTTCTTGTCTAATTGTAGAGTCATTAGCACTAACTCCGGCTCCTGAGTATAATTTTCTTTCTAACTCAACTTCATCATATTGTGCCAAATTCGGATTATCCAATTTTGCTTGTGCAAGTACGTCATGCATTAATGAGTTAACACTGGATCCTCCCTCAATTGGGATTATTGTTCCACCTTCACTCATTACTAGTCCTGGTACCGTTTCAGTTAATCCATCAAAAGTAGTTATATTTGTTTCAAACTGTGTTCCATTTACGGTCATTGTTACTGCACCGTCAGGCTGTACGTCAGAGAATGTTGCTGAAACTTCATTACCATTGATGTCAGTTACTAATATTTGTTGTGCAAATACATCCGGAGCCTTTATAGCTATATGGCCATTTGAGTCAACATATGATATGCCATGAACTTCTCCATTTGCATCCAACAATATCCCATTAATTCCTGTAGTACCTGCCTCTAATGGTTGGAATGTATCGTTTGCATATTCAGATCCCCACACACCTGATTTGAGTACAGTATCAATTCCGGCTTGAGATCCAAACGTCATTGATTGATCATTTACATCATGGAATATATCAACTTTGTTATCACCATCTACATCGATTCCATTTATTTGGTGACCCGAAGCATCCGTAAAGGTTGATACTGTCCGAGCGTCAGCATCTTTTAATTCATTCTGATAGGTAGTGTCAAATTGTGTGTCTGCAACAGTAGTTGGTGCGTTAAATTCTCCAATTGCTGTTATAGCCGTTCTTCCACCACCTGCAACTGTAACAAAAGCGTTAATTACACCAGTTGTAGCATGGAATGCAGTTGAGAAGTGTAATGCTTGTAGGTATGCTTTCTTTTCAGCGGATAGAAGTTTTTCAACATCGTTTGCTTCAAGTCCAACAAATGCTTCAACTATAGTTTTAGCCATTTGCTTCTTCTTATCATCTCCAACTTTTGCGTAAGCTTCGTTGACTAATGCAGCTAACTTATCTACATCAACAGTATCAATAATCTTTTCGATATTTTCGCCTGATAAATCTAACTGTTTATATTGAGTATCTTGTACCACTCCTTGTTGTGGAGTTAATCCGATTTTAGTTATATCAACCTGAATTGTTTTCTTGACACCATTCTCTTCAACTGTATATTCAATTGTTTTGAACTTATCGTCCTTTGTCTCTTCATAGAGCAATCTTAGTGCAGCAATTGCTGTCTTTTGAGCTGTTTTCTGTTCAATACCTGTAACTCCATTACCTTTAGCATCAGCAAGTATTTGATGTAGACTGACTTCTAATGCGCCATCATCACCACTCTTTAAGTATCCCTTATCTTTTAAGTACTTATATCTTCTCTTCTCGTGACTACCTTTAATTGCTTCAAGAAGTTTGGATTGTTCTTTATTAAGTTTTGATTCTGCATATGTAGCGATACCAATTTCAGCAGCGGTTGCCATTAAGATAGCGGCAGGGCCAAAACCAGGTACGATTGACGCGAATCCTTTAATTCCTCCTGTTATACCAATTCCTAACATTGCTCCAACCCATCCGTTATTCTCTTTTACCATTTCCCAAGGATTTTTACC
>CAZIIC010000045.1:0-4472 GCA_964539195.1 uncultured Candidatus Saccharibacteria bacterium | reverse complement strand
TGGTAGAACAAATAGTATTCTGGCTAACGTATTTAGTAGAAAAGATTGGTTATGGAGGAGTAGCTATTTCCATGTTTATCGAGAGCTTTTTTGTCCCAATTCCTTCAGAATTAATAATGCCATTTGCAGGCTTCATAGCCAGTCAAGGCAAGATGAATTTATATGTATTAATCATACTGGGAGGGGTAGCTAGCTATGTAGGATCATTACCTTTTTATTTCATCGGTTACTGGGGAAACAAACTAGTGGTTGAGAAATTTCTTAAGAAATATGGCAAGTACTTATTTGTATCAGAAGAGGATGTAGATAAAGGATTTGAGATTTTTAATAAGTATGGGAAAGCAATTGTAATGTTTGGAAGAGTGATTCCAATTATCAGAAGTGTAATTTCCTTTCCAGCAGGTGTTGCTAAAATGAATTTTCTACAATTTTCAATCTACACATTATTAGGTTCAATCATTTGGAGTGGAATACTTGCAACTTTGGGATATGTATTAGGAGGAAATTGGTCCATTATTGGAAGTTACATATCACGATATGAGGACATGGTCTTAATATTACTAGGTATTCTTGTAGTTGGGTTTGTAGTTTACAAACTAATCAATAGAAAGAAGTGATCTTCCAGTCATCTCAGCAGGTATTGGAAGTCCCATTAATGCCAAAATAGTAGGGGAGATATCTTTTAGTGAACCATACGGTAGCATTTTAGGAGTACTCTCTTTATCTATTACAATCATTGGAACCGGGTTAATTGAATGTTCTGTATCAATTTGTCCTGTTGTTAAGTTGATCAGTTCTTCAATATTTCCATGATCAGCAGTAATAATTACGCTACCACCTCGAGCTGTAAATTTACGAACTAAATCAGCTACAAGGTAATCAATCACTTGTACTGCTTTAACTGATGCTTCAATATTTCCTGTGTGTCCTACCATATCAGTATTTGCAAAGTTTACTAATACAAAATCATATATATCTGAGGCAATTCTGTCCGATAAGGTTGATGATAGCTCCATAGCACTCATCTCAGGTTTTAGGTCGTATGTAGCCACTGCAGGTGATGGTATTTCAATTCTATCTTCACCTTGATACTTAATTGATGTACCACCATTAAAGAAATAGGTGACATGAGGGAACTTTTCTGACTCAGCAATCCTTAACTGTCTTAAACCATGTTCAGAAACTATTTTTCCAAGAGGCATACTAATATATTCTTTTGGAAAAAGAACATGATATGGATAGCTCTTTCGGTATTCAACAATACTTGCAAAAAATAGATTCTTAAATCGAGTTACAGGAAAGTGGGTGAAATTAGGATTGATAAAGGCCTCTGTTAATTGTAGAGCTCTATCTGCTCTAAAATTCATAAATAGTACAACATCATTTTCAGCAATATTATTCCCGGTTGGACCATTTATATATATTGGAGCATGGAACTCGTCCGTTTTACCTTGTTTGTAGCTCCAATTAATAGCTTCCTTCCAATTATTAAACTTCTCACCAATACCATTTACCAACAAATTGTATGCTTGGGCAGTCCTATCCCAAGTTTGATTTCTATCCATTGCTAAATATCTACCAACAATAGTTCCAATTCTACCTAATCCATTTTTAGCAATATGTTCATCGATTTGTGCAAAAAATTGCGGAGACTTATCCATTGGTGTATCTCTACCATCCGTGAAAGCATGAATTACTACATCACCAGCAAAATTTTGATATGAGAAGAAATCTAATGTAGCTTTGAAATGATTTATGTGAGCATGTACAGAGCCGTCACTAAAACATCCCATTATATGAACCTTTGATTTGTACTTTATAGCGTGTTTTAAAGCGTCCCAAAGAGTATTATTTGTTTTAAATGTGTCTTTAGCGATAGCTTTATCAATTCGAGGAAGATTCTGATTTACAACTGTACCAGCACCAATATTTAAATGTCCAACTTCACTATTACCTTTAACACCTTTAGGAAGCCCTACAGACTCACCAGAAGCAAGTAGATATGTTCTTGGATATGTATCCCAAAGCTGTGAAAGATTTTTAGGGTTAGCAACGGATACAGCATTCCCATTTGAATTAGGAGCTGCACCAAGTCCATCCATTATAATTAACATCACTTTTTTCCCCATGGCAGTATTTCATAATACTATATGGATTATTTTTTTCATATACTATATAATCGACTTGTTTGGTATAATAACCTTCGTTAAAGTAAAATACATATAAAATGGATCTAAAGATTAAACAAAAAATTCAAGAAAAGCTATTAAAAAGTAGACCTGAAGTTAAAGTAGGTGATACTGTAAAATTACACATGAGAATTAAAGAAGGTGATAAAGAGAGAACTCAGATATTTGAGGGTGTAGTTATTCAAAAAAGAGGAAATGGTATTGATGCAACAATAACAGTAAGAAAAATGTCTTCTGGTGTTGGTGTAGAAAGAATTGTTCCTGTACACACACCTACAATGGAAAAGATTGAAGTTATAAAAAGAGGTACAGTTAGAAGAAGTAAGTTGTATTATATGAAATCAAAGGTTGGTAAAAGAGCTCTTAAAGTTGGAAATATTCAAAATGTATACTTCACTGACGAGGTTGAAAAGCCTGAAGTTCAAGAAGAAGTCGCTGCTTAAAAACAATGCGGGAGTAGTTCAATTGGCTAGAATGTCTTCCTTCCAAGAAGAAGGTTGCGGGTTCGACCCCCGTCTCCCGCTTTTGTATTTGATAATCCCTTAAATAAATACTAAACTATACTATAAATGCCAACTATTGATTTGAGTAACAGTAACAATCAAACAAGTGGTGATGACAGTAATACAACTCCAGTTGTAGCTCCTGTAGTTTCAGCTCCAAAACCAATAACACCACCTCCAGCACCTGCACAGGCACCAAGTAATCCTGGATGGAATGATCCTTGGGGTGCACCATGGGGAGGAAATCCAAGTGATGGTAGTAGTGCTGGTGGAAAAAGATTATCCCCTCAAGAGAGAGTTGAAATGATTGAGAAAGTATTTACTGAAATACTAAACAGAAAACCAGACACTAGAGATATTAACTATTATAAATATTCAACACTGAGCGAGGAAGAGATTAGAAAACAACTATTAACGGGTGCTGAACATAAACAATTACTTCTTGATGGTAGAGATTATAAAAAGTTAAAAGATAGAGCACTACAAGCCGAAACCAGAGTTAAAGTTCTAGAAGGTCAAATTAGAGATCAAGTTGAAGAATTTAGACAACTAACTAACCTTCTTAAAGAAAAGAATAGGCACATTCAAGAACTTAGAGAGAGGTTGAATAATGAAAAGAAAGAGAATCCATTCTTTAATGGACTTCCAACTACAAACATTTTTGCAAATCCTTTAGTTATGCATCCTCCAGTTCAAGAGGAATCTCCAAAGCAAACTAAACTAGTAGATAGAATTAAAACAATTATTTCAGACCTCTTTTAAAATGATAAAAGAGCTCGGTAAGAAAATAAGAGTTGCTAGAGAACTTAAAGGACTGTCCCAAAAGAAACTCGGATTAATTCTAGGTCTTTCAGATAAGGCGATAAGTTCATATGAGAGCAGTAGAACATACCCACCACTTGATACCCTTTATCAAATAGCCAAAGAATTAGATAAAAGTATGGACTTCTTCATAACAAAAGATGATGGAAAACTAGATATTGAGGTAAAGTTACAATCTATTGAAAAGAAGATGGATGAACTACGAAACAGTATTACCGATTTAATTACACAAGTTAATAAACAATAGGTGAGTTAACCATTGTTTGTAGGCTCGAATTCATCTTATTATGTTCAGAGATTATCCAGTTGATTCTTTTCACTCTTTCATTCTTACTATATTCAAAGTACTTTGAGAATATTTGTATCATATTCTTCTTATATGTACTTGATAATACGGCCGGAGATTTAACATTCTCAGAAGTATATTCACACTCTTGTAAGTCATATCTATCTTTAACTGCTTTTAAGCAATAGGTAAGATTTTGTATTGATTCAATAACAGTGATTGCCTCCATCTTATTCTTAATCTGACTCTCTATTGCTGTGATTGTTCCTAACTGGCTTGATAACTCTGATAAATCATTCTCAACCTCATCAACACGAGAAGCTTCAAGTTTTGTATCAAGTATTTTAATACTCAAATTACTCGAAGTTGATAATGTACTTTTGATTTCAGATATTATATTAAATGCTCTCTTTAGACCCTCTAAATATTGATCATTACTAACATATCTAAATTCAAGTACCGACTTTAAACTAGTATTTAACTCGTTATACTTTGTAACAAGAGTTGATCTTTGAGCTCTATATCCCTCGTACTCACTTCCGTTTCTTTTAAGTATTTGTGGAAGAGCAACAAAACCTAAAAATGAAATAAAAGATAGAACAAGTATTATTGGAAATATTGGATGTATCTTACTTTTTAATCGGGGAGATTGAACCATTTATCAAACTTTCT
>CAZIIC010000044.1:0-4536 GCA_964539195.1 uncultured Candidatus Saccharibacteria bacterium | reverse complement strand
AAAGTTGAAGGAATTGCAGATATTAGAGACGAATCTAATATTGAAGGAATGAGAGTAGTAGTTGTACTTAAAAAGGATGTACAACCAAAAACAGTACTAAACAAACTGTACAAGTATACCGAAATGCAGAAAGTGTTTAGTGCAAACATGATTGCACTAGTTGAACAAGAACCAAAAGTACTAACAATTAAACAGATGTTAGAACTATTCCTTTCCTTTAGAATCTCAGTTGTAATTAGAAGAATTGAATTTGATTTAGCACAATCTAGATATCGAGCACACATCCTTGAAGGACTACTAAGAGCGCTTGATATTCTAGATGAAATCATTGCAACTATTCGTGCTGCCAAAACTCAAGAAGATGCAAAAGAGAGTTTGATTACTAAGTTTGATTTTACTCATGTACAAGCTCAAGCAATTCTTGATATGCAGTTGCGAAGACTAGCAGCTCTTGAAAGAGAGAAACTAAAAGATGAGTTTGACCAATTAACAAAAGACATAATGTTCTATGTTGAAACACTTGCCGATCAAAACAAGATTCTAGGAATTATTGATACAGAGTTTGAAGAGTTGATTAAGAGACATGCTGACGCAAGAAGAACAAAAGTAATTAAGGGAAAGATTGATGAAATCTCTGAAGAAGATATGGTTGCATCAGAAGATACTTTAGTAACTATTAGTCATGAAGGATATATAAAGAGAATCAATCCAAATGTTTACAAAGTACAACACAGAGGTGGAAAAGGTGTAATGGGTGCAACAACAAAACAGGATGACTGGGTTGAACACGCACTTCTTTGTAACACACACGATGATTTGATGGTATTTAGTAATCAAGGAAGAGTATTCAGAATTAGGGTATTTGAAGTACCTGAATATGGACGAACAGCAAAAGGTCTACCTCTTGTAAATCTAGTACAACTACAACAAGGTGAGAAGATTACAAGTCTTCTAACTATGTCCAAGGAAGGAAAGATTGGAGACAAGAGTATGGATGAAGAGAGCGTTGCAAAAGAGTATAAATTCCTTTTCATGGCTACTAAAAAAGGAACGGTAAAGAAAACAGATATTTCAGATTTTGAAAACATTAGAAGTTCAGGACTAATTGCCGCAAAACTTGAAGGTGACGACCAATTATTGTGGGTAAAGCCAACAACAGGAGTTGACGATATATTAATCGCTTCAAGAGATGGAAAGTGTATTAGGTTTAAAGAAGATGATGTAAGAGCAACAGGAAGAGCAACAATGGGTGTAAGAGGAATTAAGATGAAAGAAACAGATGAACTCATCTCAATGGATGTAGTATCTGGAAGCGATAATAATGGTTATGTACTTTCAATCTCAAAGAGAGGATTTGGTAAAATGACAAAATTAGATCAATATGCACCACAAGGTAGAGGTGGACAAGGTGTGTTTACATTCAAAGCAAATCCAAAGACAGGCAGTCTAGTTGTAACAAGAGTTGTATACAAATTAGATACCGAGATTGTTGTTATTTCTGAACAAGGACAGGTAATTAGAACAGAACTCAAGAGCATTCCTGTACTTCTTCAAAGACAAACATCTGGTGTAAAGATTATGAATGTACACCCGGATGATAGTGTTGCTGCGCTTGCATTACTTTAAATTTAATAACTGCCTAAAATGAGAGCCCTGTATGCCAACCTTATGCTTAAGAAAAACAAAGTAATTAAGGCATTAACTTATGCCGACTTTGCAGTTTGGTCAGGTTCATCTTTAATTACTACTATCTTTCCTCTATTTGTTATCAATCAGATACCTGGAGCAACAGTAGTTGACGCTGGTATTTCAACAATGATATTTACTGCAATTCCAGCTCTGCTTAATATTCCACTAGGAAAGTGGATGGATAGCAAAAAAGGTATGGTTGATGAATTACAGATATTAACCTGGAGCAATATATTAAGAGGTGTTTCATTAATAGTTTTAGCTTTTTCCCCAAATCTCTTTACACTCTACGCGACTCAAGTAGTATTAGGTGTTGCTAAATCTATGAACACAACTTCTTGGAGAGTACTGTTCTCTAAATTCTTAGATCAAGATAATCTGGGTAAAAACTGGAGTATCTATGACACTATTATGTCGTTAGGACTTGGTATTTCAGCCTTCTTAGGTGGTTATATAGGTGAGAATGTTAGTTATCAAATAGTAATCGTAATTGGAGGTATTATGTCTTTAATTGGAGTATTCTTCCCATTACTAACTAAAGAGACAATTGCAGAAGTGAAGTAGTTTGCACTAATGTGTATAATAATACAATGAATATTCCATCTAAAGAATCTAGAATTAAAAGATTAAAACTTGTTGGATTGAATGTATTAATACCTTTAACAATCCTTTTTCTCGTTATATATATATGTTTTGCATATTTTGGGTATGTATTTTTCCCCGTTTTAAAAGGAAGTAGTGGGGTAGGGTATGTAGAGCCTAATATTGTCAATCTTCCAATAGTTGATACAAATATAAAGGTAGATAATCCTGATTCAAAAGATATTGATCCTGTACCTGTAAAACAACCAACAAAGGTAACACCAAAGCCTGCTTCAACATCAAACTGGTGGGAATATCCTTCAAAAATATATCAAACTACCAAAAGTGGTAATGATTTACTCGTACTTGTTAATAAAAAGTATAGATTGCCAAGTACTTACGCTCCTTCCGACTTAGTACTAGCAGAAAAGAGTGGGATTAGAGTTAAGGCTAAAGGTACATATTATGTTAGAAAAGTTTTGATTAATGATTTAAAAGAGTTAAATATACAAGCCAAAAAAGATGGTGTAGATATTTCAATTATTTCAGCATATAGATCATATTCAACACAAAAAAGTACATATGATTATTGGGTTAAGTATAATAATGGGTGTGTTAGTTGTGCAGATAAAATATCGGCAAGGGCAGGACATAGTCAGCATCAATTAGGTACTGCTATTGATTTTGGGAGTAAGGAGAATGGGGATGTAGTGGGTAGTAGTTTTGATAGTACTAAGGCTGCTAAATGGTTGAATGATAATGGTTGGAAGTATGGGTTTGTTATTGGATATCCAAAAGGTTCTGAGTCTGTTACTGGGTATAACTACGAGAGTTGGCATTATAGATATATTGGGGGAAGTAATGCTATGAAGATGGTACAGAGTGGTATAATATTGGAAGAATATTTAAAACAATAATTACATATGAAAATTTACCCATCTGAAATGCCTAGAGATATATTAGAAAAGGGAGATAGACATTTACTAAATACTGAATTTGCAACCGATATATCTGAGAGAATAAAAGCACGTTTGATTAAACTTAGTGAATTCGACGCAACTACAATTGAAAATTTATCCAACATTGAAACTCCAGAAGTAATCGTAGTTGATGAGATTATTGAGCCATCCGAGGAAAGAGAAACCGAGATAAACGAAAAAACAGTACGGGATAAGGGTTATGACTTATTAAATGCAGTAGCTGAAAAGCAATTACTAAGAACTATTTTGAAAGACGAAGTTTTTGAACCTGATGATGTACTTGCAAGGGCGCTTCAATTTGCTTTAGGTGATGAAGGTATGGCATTTCCTACCGAATTTTTAGATATTCTTACAAAGTGTTATTTATCTGGAGATTCTCAAAAGCTAGATGACTGGCTTAAAACTGACGCAAACAAAACTATGATTACAAATGCTGACGATTTTGCAAAATTCTTAGGAGCAAAGATTGTAGAACGTGAAGAACAGAATCCAGACTTTGAATATGGAGAGATATTATGCATGAATAAAGATTCAAAGATCTACTTAAATCCTCGATTAGTTACAAAAGATAAGTCTAATCTAAAACTGGCAATAGGCGCTGCTACGACAGCATTAGCCTCAACTATATTACTTTTCCCAACAATAGCAATAAACTTCCCACCAAAAGTAGCACTTACATTAGCAGTAATAGAAGCATCTGTTGGAACCTATCTTGGATATAGAAGCCATAACAATTACATCGATCAAGAAGCTGAAAGGGAAGATTTACTTAAGTCCGCACTAACTCAAGGAATGATTTCGCATATGTGTACAAATCCAAACAACGGTAAAAGAGGTCTTGGGAGGAATAGTTAGTATTCTAAATGAATGAGTAGTAATTTTGTTTTACATATGTAAGAAAGATGAAGAGTAATCAAAAAAAAATAATAAATAGTATATTAAACATCTATACAGTAATGGGAATATCAATTATTATCATTGCGACAATATTAATTCTCTCACCTTTATATCCATATGTCTTGTTTAGTGTAAATAACCAAGCCCTTGCACAAGAGCAACAGAATGTAGAAACACTTGTTGAAAATATTGATAATACTAAACAAGAAAATATTCAAACACCAAGTACAACCTTACCTCCAATTGATAGCTCACTAACAAAGATGAATACATTACTAATCCCTTCAATAGGAGTAGTAGGTAAAATCCATGAGAATACTAATTCAACTAAGGGTTTAGAAAATGGGGTTTGGAGAGTTGGAGAGTGGGGAGATCCAATCAAAAATAG
>CAZIIC010000043.1:3687-4723 GCA_964539195.1 uncultured Candidatus Saccharibacteria bacterium | reverse complement strand
GTGAAATATCTTGGGGAACAGGTACTGCTACGGACTGCGCTAATACACGAGATTTAGTCAACGATGTTGTGAGTGGAACTCCATCGACAGCAAACACTTCAACATGGCAGGTAACCTCGGCAATTGAGTACCCATCGACATTTTATGAGACGGATGGAGATGATGATGGTACAGCAAACGAGTACGCATTTTCGAGTAATCTAGGATTCCCAATTACCCTTTCCTCTGGACAAGCTGTAACTGGCATTCATTATGCTACAAGACACCGTTCAAATATCTCAACTATTACTGTTGACCCACAATATCTCTCATTTGCAGGAGCAACAGGATTTGGTGCAATTAACAACGGCGCTGGTTGGCAAAACACCCCAGGAACAGATACTAACAACCTCACGACATATGGTATATATAACAGTTGGCTACAACCTGAGATGCAATTAAGTCCTGATGATGCAATTCAAACGTATACAAACTTAGGATATATGAGACTGAGAACTAGCACTAGTACTCGAACGACAAGTGGTATAACAAGGGACTGGGACTTTGCAATGATGAGTATCAGATATATGCAAGACTTCACTCCTGTAATATCAATATCTGTTTCTGACGGTTCCATTTCATACGGTTCAGTAGCAAAGGGAGGAGCAAAAACCACACAAGATTTAACTGATACTCAAACAGTTTCAAATGATAGTAATGTGGCTGTTGATTTTAATATTAAAGGTCAAGATACCGCTTGTCCTTGGGCTTTAAGTGGTACAGCAGGAACTGATACTTACGAGCATCAGTTTTGTAAAAAGAGTGATGTAGCATGTTCCTCACCTCCAACTGACTATACTGATTTAACAACTTCGTACCAAACACTATACTCTTCTGTAGCAATATCAGGAACTAAGGATGTTGATTTAAGAATAGTTCTTCCAACAACCACAGCATGTACAGCTTCTCAAAGTGCTGATATTACCCTTCAAGCTGTACAACCGTAGGAATTGTAAAATTAATAAGGCTTTGATATACTTCTTAAGAATATTCGGTG
>CAZIIC010000043.1:0-3677 GCA_964539195.1 uncultured Candidatus Saccharibacteria bacterium | reverse complement strand
TATTAAAAAATTAATATATTGGGATATCGGTTGATTAATATTCTTCTCATATTTGATATATACTATATATTCAAAGGAATATTGTAAATACAAGATTGCTTTGATATACTTTGATGCAAATTATGGAGTGGTAGCTCAATTGGTTAGAGCATCGCACTGTCACTGCGAAGGTTGCGGGTTCGACCCCCGTCCATTCCGTTTTTGAAATATAATTCCCAGAACTTGTCAAAAGACGCAATCAACAAAGATTATCCCTTGGTTCGGGTTTCGATATAAAAATAGTAGGTAAACGGAAACTAGAACTTCATAAAACCGGCTACTGAACTTTAAGCCAATCTTTAACCTGCTTATGTCCACCTTTTATCAATTTTTCCATTGTATGTCCTGATCCTAGTTGCTTCTTCCATAACTTAAAACCTAAATGATAAGCTGGGCCGTTGCTACTCATCATAAGTCTTTGGAATCTCTTATCAATGTCTTCTCCTTGCAAAACATTCTCTCGGTACCAATCTCCTTGATATTCCAAGAAATTCTTAAATGATTCTCTATTGAGACATCTTTCTAAAACCGCTTTTCTCTCTTCACTCTGCCCTTTTGAATCCAACCAATCGTTCATTGCTTGTGCATAAAATAAGTAATCATCCGCAAGTAAATCATGCCATGGATATTGTACTGTTTGGACAGTAGTCGTTAACCCTTCCTCCCAGATAGAGTTAAGAATAACTTCATCTGGATCATTCGATTTTTCGGGGATTATTCTTAATTGCTCTAAAAACTGATGAACCGTCTCATGTGCTGATATTGATTTTACTAACTCCAACAACTTATTCACATCTGATTCATGATAAATAAGATTACCAAAGTTAAGAACAAATCCACCATACATTGCTCGGGCATCTGTTGAACCACCAGCATATATCAAATAGATAGGAATTGGCTTAACAGTTTGAGAAGGATAGATTTGTTGTGCTATTGAGATACCCTCATTTACAGCAACTGTTACCTTTTGATCGGCAAATAACTCTTCAATAATTGCAATTTCACTTAGAACCTTTGATTTACCTTTTCTTTCTAGTAACCTTTTTAACTCAAAACCATTGAAATCATTTAATAATTCAACTACATCCGGTTTAATTGTACCTTCATTTTCAACTGCAACTTTTACATCAGTTACACAGTTCCTAACTTCAAAAGCTAAAAATTCTTTTTCATAACTCAGTATCATAGCTATAAAATATCACTAAAATACTAAACTTGTATACAGTCTATAAGTCCTAGTGTCTTTAAGTTTTGATATAAACAATCAAGATGCTTAGTAGTTCGGGTACCATTCCATATCCTCCGTTTTTGTTTACACTCCTCAACTCGATTAACTGGTATCAATTGTATTTGTGTTATTTTTGCATTATATTTTGGTTATGTATTCAAGAGTTTTAATTATAGTTATTATCTAGCATGAGAGAATTCAGAAAAAATATATTTATTAGTAACAATGATACTGTTTTATCATTCAGTCTAAGAGCTAGTGCAATAGTTGAAGTTGAAGATAAATATTTAATGGTTCTAAATGAAGGGGCAAAAAAGTACAAGCACCCTGGTGGTCATATTTATCTAAGTGAATCTTTGGTTGAAGGACTTAAAAGAGAGTTAATGGAAGAGATAGGTCTAAAAATTGAAGAGGCTGATGTTGAAAAAGTATTCTTTGATAATATATTTAAGGATGGAAATGTTATGATAAATTCTATCTTCCAAATTAGAATTAGCTTAAAGACCGCTGAGAATTTAATCTCTAAATCTCCACTTCCAGCAAAGTTATTCAAATTAGTAGAGCTAAAGGAACAAAACACATGGGAATCGGAAATTAAAGCAATTGAATATTACAAAACTAAACAATAAATTAAACGATTGATTGGGATTTGTAATAAGTATTACCTAAGAAAAAAAGTTCTAACTTCATTAAATCTGTTCAGGCATTCTTCCTAAGTACCGTCATATTTTCCTGTAATTCTAAATATACAGAAGACTATTGAGTGATATAATCAATTAACATGAATAAGAAGTTAGATTTAGTTAAAGAGAATAAGGAATATTACACATCTAAAATAGTTCCTCACATTGTTCAATTCGGAAATATTTCATATATAACAATTGAAGGAAAAGGAGAGCCCGCAGGAGTATCATTTACCAAAGCAGTTGAATCCTTGTACCCATTTGCTTACGGCATAAAGAAGATTTACAAAGGTGAAAATAAGGATTTTAGTGTCCCAAAACTTGAAGGATTATGGTGGGTTGAATCAAAGAGACACGCACTTGAAGTTCCTCGTTCAGAATGGTTTTGGAAGCTTCTAATTCGTATGCCAGATTTCGTAACAATTGAAAGTTTTAAAATAGCTCAAGAAGAAGTATTTAAAAAGAAAGGAACTGAATTAATAAATATAATTCAATTTGAAAAAATTAATGAAGGTAAATGCGTACAAATAATGCATAATGGACCATATTCTACAGAACCAGAAACTCTTCAAAAAATGACAGCATTTATCAAAGAAAATCACTATATTGAGAATGGACTTCATCATGAAATCTATCTCTCTGATCCTAGAAAAACAATTCCTGAGAAAATGAAAACAATATTAAGACAACCGATAAAACCGATTTAATAGATTAAACTATTCCCTTCATTACTTTTAACTAACATTCTTATTGAAATATGAAGACTAGAACAGATAAAAAAGCAGAGATAATTGATGGATATATTATCAAATACCATGCTGGTGGAAAGACAATTTGGTCTAAAGGAAAAGGAGTTAATGGTCTACCTCAAGGATATTGGGAATGGTATAGAAAAGATGGAACACTTAAAAGATCAGGAAACTTTGATAAAGGAAAACCAGTTGGAGAATGGATAACCTACGATAAAGAAGGGAAAGAATATAAAAAGAGTATTAAATAGCTCTATTCATGCTTGAAGTATGCCCTAGCAATGATTTCTCGATAAGGGAATTGTATTTTTAATACTTTGATTTCGTTTTTACTATACCAAGAATATCTCGAAGGCAATTCCATAATAGGTTTGTGCTTAATAAGTGTAGTCAAGGCAAAAGCGATTGAAACCTGATTTATTTCATCAAAATTATAAGCAGAAATTACACTTAACATTTCAACGGTTAATCCGGTATCAGAGAGTAAGAATCGCTTAAATGCATCTTCAATTCTCTCATTATCATTTATTGATGAGGACGGTAATCGAAATTCATCTTTATGTTTTTCCAGTAGAATTTTGTTGTCATTATTAAAGAGTACGGCTACTATTTTAACGTCCTTTTTCATTATGAAATTAACAAATTAAGAGTCTCTAGATTAGAATAGTTATGATTATCTTCTTCCTCATTAATACACTTATATTCATTAACCACAACATTTCCACCTTCAATTGTTTTTAAATCTGTGTAACTACAATATGGGTCATTTTTCTTCTGATAAATATTTACAGGGAACTTAACAATATTTTTTAAATTACTAAAGTCATAACCGGACTCTTTTGCCATATATAATGGTACTCCAACAAGGATTACTTTTTTTGGATATTTAGTTAACCTCTTTAAAGAGTTTAGAAAAATTACACTACCTATTGATTTAGCAAAAAGAATATATTCTTCAGATGTACTATTTACTAGATT
>CAZIIC010000042.1:0-4728 GCA_964539195.1 uncultured Candidatus Saccharibacteria bacterium | reverse complement strand
CAGTAAAAATCAAAGGTGTAGATCATGAATACTCAACAATAGATGGAGTTAAGGAAGATGTTGTTGAAATTCTTTTAAACTTAAAGCAAATTAAGTTTAAATTGGTATCAGACGAACCTCAGACATTAACACTTAAGGTTAAAGGTGCAAAAGATGTAAAAGCTTCAGATATTGAAGTATCAAATGGAGTAGAAGTAACTACCCCAGATGTACACGTTGCAACAGTAACAGGTGAAAAAGCTGAACTAAGTATGGAATTGGTTGTTGAAAGAGGAGTTGGATATAAGGATGCAAGAAATGATGATAGAAGTGAAGCAGGAAGAATTATGTTAGATGCAGATTTCTCACCAGTAAGAAACGTAAAATTTAACGTATCAGATGCTCGAAAAGGAAAAGATACATCATTAGACTTAATTTCTGTTGATATAACTACAGATGGAAGTATTGCTCCAAAGCAAGCACTTATTGAATCTGCAATGATTATGCAAGAATTTATGGGTAAAGTTATTGTAGCTCTTGGAATTTCAAAGAAAGAAGTTGAAGAAATGGTAGCACTTGCAAACGCTATGCCAGAAGTAGTATCAGAGCAATCAGCAGTTAAAGATGAAGTAGGAAGCTGGAGAGTAGAAGATTTACCAATCTCAAAGAGATCTAAATCAGGATTACTAGCTGGTGGATACCAAACAGTACAAGACTTAGCAACAATTAAGAAAGCTAACCTATTAGAACTTCCAGGTTTTGGTAGTAAATCTCTTAACGAGGTTGTAGAATTAATGTCACAATATGGAATTGAAATAACAGACTAATATGATAAAAGGACAGAAAAAACTAAAATTAGGTAGAAAAGCTTCTCACAAAAGAGCTTTAGTAAAGAACTTAATTAGATCTCTATTTTCTAATGGATATCTAACTACTACAAGTATTAAAGCTAAAGCCTTAAGAGCTGAAGCATTAAAGTTGATTAACGACCTTAAAGATTCAAATGCTGCAGATTTAAGAAATGCGCAGATTGTACTTGGAAGTAGAGAATTAGTAACAAAAGCAGTTGAATATATTAAGAGTAATACTCCAGCTGTAAAGCTACTTAAGGTAGGATTCAGACCTGGAGATATGGCTCAAACAAGTAGAGTATCTCTAGTAGGGTTTAACACAAAGAAGGAAGAAATTAAAAAGGAAGATAAGAAAGAAGTAAAGAAGGAAAAGATTGAGAAATCAAATAATGTAGTAAATTCTGTTAAGAATGTAACTAAGAAAGTAACTAACGTTGCTAGAGTTAAAACACAGAGATCTACAGCAAGATCAGGACTTTAATATTGAATAATAAATAAGATGAAGACACCTTGGACAAAAGAATCAGAAGTTAAAAGAAATTGGTACATCATTGATGCTAGTAACCAAATTTTAGGAAGAGTTGCAACAAGAGTTGCTTCATTACTAATTGGTAAAGGTAAAGTTGATATGGTTCCTAACCTTGATTGTGGTGACTATGTAGTTGTAATAAACAGCTCAAAAATCAAACTAACAAGAGGAAAAGAAGGAAAGAAAATGTACTACTCACACTCAGGATACCCTGGTGGACTTACAGAAATGACTTTTTCTGATTTGATGGAAAAGGATGCTACAAGACCATTAAAATTGGCTGTAAAAAGAATGCTACCTCAGAACAAGCTAAATGCTACAATGATGGCTAGACTTCATATATATGCTGATGAGACACACGCAAATGTTGCTCAGAAGCCTGTTGAGATTAAATTATAATAACCAGTTTAAGTGAAATACTTTGAAGGAATAGGAAGAAGAAAAACAACAACCGCTAGAGTAAGAATCTACGAAGGAAAATCTATGTCTACCATTAATGGTAAGCCATATGAGGAGTATTTTAACGATAGTTCATTTGCTAAAGATGCTTTAGTACCATTTTCAGTAGTCGGATTAGACGGAAAAATGTATTTCACAGCAAAATTATCAGGTGGTGGAACAACTGGACAATTAGGAGCATTAACTCACGGAATTGGAAGAGCATTAATTGAAATGAATGCAGATTACAAAGTAGAGTTAAGAAAAGCTGGATTTATTACTAGAGACCCAAGAATGGTTGAAAGAAAGAAATACAATCAGCCAAAAGCTCGAAAGAAATCACAATTCTCAAAGAGATAGTTTCGATTGTAAATTTCATACGTATGTGTCATATTTATATATACTAATTTAAGTATGTATTTTATGAATATCCCTAAACCTATTAAAGTTATATTAATCCTTGTCGGAGGACTTATTTCCCTTTGGCTGCTATCAATACTAGCATCGGCCTTTATATATAATGAGAAGAATAAAGTAAATACTGGAACTGGAGATTACGGTGTGGCCGGTGAGGATAGTGGTAAAGGAGTAAAGCCTTCCATAGCACCAGCACCTGATGAAAAGGACTTAATGTACTATCCTGGATATGAAACTGGTGGAGACGGAAGTATGTTAATTAAAAATGCTTCAATTGCTATAACCGTCAACGATATTGATAATACAATTGCATCTATAAAATCACATGTTGAAGGCGTAAAAGGTTTTGTACAATCACTTTCAGACAGTGGAACTGAAAATGAAAGAGCTTCAAGTATTACAATTAGAGTTCCATCATCAGAATTTGATAAAACAATGACCAAGCTCAAAGAACTTTCTGTTGAAGTTGTGTCTTCATCAGAGGGTAGTGATGATGTATCCGGAACATATAAAGATGTAGAGACAAGATTAAAGACTCAAAAAGCATTAGAGAAGCAATTATTACAATTATTAGATAAAGCTACAAAGATTGAAGATATACTTACACTTCAAAGAGAATTAGATAATGTTCGAAGTGTTATTGAATCATATGAGCTACAACTCAAGAATTATGATCAACAAGTAGATATGTCTACTATCTATATTAAAGTCTCTAAGGCATCAGAAGCATTAGATATTACAGGTGAGGCGTGGAAACCATTCGGAGTGTTTAAAGAAGCTTTAACTAGCCTCGTAGACTTCTCAAAGGGAATTGTTAATGTAACAATCTGGGCATTAGTATTCTCACCAGTAATATTAATACCTGCTGGTATAGTTTGGTTAGTAACAAGAAAAAGAAAAGTATAGGTTGGTGTTTTAGTACTGCTTAAAATTATTAATTAGTATTCTTTTGTTAAAAGTCGCTTTAAAGGTAACAGAACAAACAACTGAAAGCTATAATTTTCTAGGCAAGTTTACTTCAAATGGTTTTGCTCATGTTGCTGAAGAAAACTCCGTCCCTGTTGATGTATTAATTATTGCTGATCGTACTGGTCAATTCGAAGATAGAAAAAGAATATATGAAGTCCATTTTCATTTAATTTCTCCAGATACAGAAATCTTTTATATATTTCCAGGAGGAATAAGATTTCAACAAATTCAAGTACATGAGGGGCATGATAAATTTTTCCATGTTGGAGCATTTGAGCTTAATTTTTGGAGTATTGCTTTTGATGAGGCTCATAGGTTCGTTAATGCTACTAAAGAACATAGGTTAAAGCTGTTTTAGACGCGTATTTATTATATATTCACCAAACCTTGATCTTATAGTATAATCAACTGTAATAATATTAATTCTATTATTACAAGGTTTTCATGCATATCTTATACTCTTCTGTTTGTTATGAAGAAAAAGCACACCAATATTTCTCTTTAGATTGTCAGCGTGATTATTTTCTCGGACCATTAAACCCTCAACATAGATTTAGACCTACTGATATAGTTATTATATTTGGCGATTTAGAGGATCCAAATGTATTAGAATGCTTTGCCCTATATCATCCAGAAGCAGCAACAGTTCTAATTACTTTAGATGGAGTGGAGTTTTATTCTCCTGAAATTGAATCAAAAACTCGAACAGAATCAAGGGTAAAACAGTGTATATAATGATATAATACTCCTGTAAGTATTCTATGTAGTTGCTACATTACTTTGTAGTGTAGAGGAAAGTCCGGACTTCAATTTGGCTTCGTTTAACGAAGTAGGTACCAATGAAAATTGGATGGGAGTGATCTCATGGATAAAAGGGCAACAGAAAATATACCGCTATAGCAATATAGTAAGGGTGAAAAGGTGGTGTAAGAGACTACCGATTAAATAGAGATATTTAATGCATTGCAACCCCTTCCTGAAGCAAGATACTAAGTATCGCATAGATAGATAACTACATAAAACAGAATTCGGCTTATGGAATACTTACATTAAACCTTAAAATTATTGACTAATATAATGATTGGAGTATGGCCAGCAAATAGTGCGGCAGTAGTTAGAGCAAGAGACTTTGCAAAGGAGAATGAGTTTGTCGTTTTGGAAGATTTCGGCGGGCTAAATGAAGAATTATACGTAGTCGTATATGATGCCGTTTTAGCAGCTAGTCCTGTCCAGGATCATTTAATATTAAAGAAATTCTCACAATTTCAATTGAAAAAAGTTCTCATTGTTGGTGACTCGGATGGAGAACCATATACAGTAGAAAGTATCGAATTTGTTAGGGTAAGGTTTGATAACGAAACTAAAATAAAGGAGTACCTTCAAACTATTCGAGAGTCTAATGAAGGATTCGGTTCTGAGTTAAAAGCCTAACTTTATGAATATCATTGCAACAACATCAGATTCAGCTCTTTCATTTGAAAAGATTAGGGAAATTGGAAAGACACTCGAACTGAATGCTATCCCATTTTTGTATAATCAACTTGC
>CAZIIC010000041.1:0-4821 GCA_964539195.1 uncultured Candidatus Saccharibacteria bacterium | reverse complement strand
GCAAACTCTTCTGTAGCAAAGTTCTGGAACTCATCAACATAGAAGAAGAAGTCTTGTCTCTGATCTTCAGGTACATCCTCACGACTAAGCGCAGCTGAAACAATTTTAGGGATAAATAGAGTACCTAAGAATTGCGCATTCTCTTCACCGATTAAACCTTTAGAAAGATTCACAATTAATATCTTCTTATTATCCATTACTTCTCTCAGGTTAAAACCTGACTTTGATTGAGAAATGATATTTCTAACAGCAAGGTTAGTTACAAATCTATCAAACTTTGAAGAAATATATCCAAGAGTTTCTGATTTATGAAAATCACTTGTTTTTGCAATCTGATCAGTCCAGTATCTCTTAACAAGATCATCTTTAATTAAAGGTAGCCACTTCTCTTTTACCCAGTTATCATCAGTAATTACACGAAGAACTTCAAGCAATGTAGATCCTTCAACAGACATAACAGTTAACATCGCATTTCTAACAGCACGCTCAAGGATAGGGCCAACAATACCTTGGTTATTTGGGTCAAACATCTTTTTAAGAAGACCTATAAATCCGTTTACAACCCTATGCTTATCTTGCTCATTTTGGAATTCCATAAGGTTAAAACCAATTGGTCGCTCAAAGTCAGAAGCGTTGAAATATATAACGTCTTCAGCTCTCTCAGGAGGTATTCTCTCAAGCAACATCTCTGCAGTTGAACCGTGTGGATCTAAAAAGCAAAGTCCATCACCATTATATATATCTTGAATCATCATTCTAACCTGCAACCAAGATTTACCAGAACCTGTTTGTCCAAGAATATATGCGTGTCTTCGTCTATCGTCTCTAGCAAAACATATTGCCTTCTTCTTACCTCGATAATCATTATTTCCTAACCAAATAGTATCTTTAGATTCTGTCTCAGAATTTACCCAGTTTGCAGCTGGTAACTCTTTTGAAAGCAACCAGTTAATGTTTGGTGTAGTGATTTCTTTGTTAGGCATGTGATAGATAGAGGCTAACTCTTCAACATTAAGAACTGATCCTCCTTTTAATGGCATTCTTCTATATAAAACATCATGCATAAACTCACGAACCTTTAGCTTGTTTAACTTCTCCTTCTTCATCTCATTGATTCCAGGATTATTAAACTGATCAAAAGCAGCAAGTATATTATTTAGATGCATATTGGCAATTTCAGCGTTTTCCGCCGTTGTTATTACTCTAATTGCCGTTCTAAACGCAACTTTTGAAATCTTCTTACTTACAGCTTGAATCTGTTCCTGACTTACGCTAATTCTCTTCTTTTCAGGATTTGAATTATTCTCATCTACTCTTTGTATAAACTTACGGCCGTTCTTTTGCCACTTACCTCCTGCTGGAGAAATCACCAATTGAATCAAAGCACCCTCTCCTTCCTCCATCTTACTCAATGTTGAAAGTATATTTGCTAGAGGATCACCTTTGAAATCTTCAGCGACTTTTAATGGATAATACTCTTCATCTGTTTGGGCTAAACTTGCATATGCCACTTTACCTTTTTCATCAAAGATATTATGTTCAGGGACAACAATTACTTCAGCCTCTTGGTATGATCCTAATATCTGCTGTTCTACAAGTCCAGCTAACTTCTTAGGAGCATGAATATAAAATCTTATCTCACCAGGAAGACCAACAAGTTCAAAACTAATACTGTTGTTTACCGTAATATACTTTTCAATACCCTTACCCATTCCACCTATTCCATATAGGTTTGAAAATATCTTTTCAGCAACACCAATTTCAATTTCATTTCCTCTTGGAACTCTAACTTCAAAAAGTACTCCATTTTTAGACTTCTCGTCCCTATCCTTCTTCTTCAAAATATTCATGTAATACAAGACAACTCCGGTAATTGCACCAATAACTATGAGGAAAAAGATAACAAAAACTATTAAACCAAAGATTGACCCACCAGAATTACCTGCTGGAGGATTTACATTGTAACTATCTTGAGGGTAATTGATAACTTCTCCAGGTACTATTGTACTTCCAGGTTGTACTGGACCTAAACTCTGTGAATAAATTTCATCTTTAGCTTGAGAATTGTACATATATCTTGAAAGAATAACATATTAAAATGCGATATGCTATCTCTCAAACATTCCGAAAATTTTTGCAATTAACGTAGCTGCCCATGTTTTTGCATCTACTACATCACCGTCATCAGCAATCTTTGTTGCGTTTGTATAAATATTTTGTGAAGGTTGATATCCGAAGAATTTATATATTGCTCCTCCTGAATTTGCATTACTTGCTTTCTCTGCTTCAATCCTAGCGATTTCTTCTTTTGAAAGTACTGGTTTAGACTCTTGTTCTCCCTTATTTGTCTCCTCTTTAAATTCCTCAATTACCTTTTGAAATTCAGGACTCATTTCTGGCTTTTGTACTTCTTGAACTAGTACTGAAGGAACAACTTCAACAGCTTCAAGAGTTGGTGTAGCTTGTTCAGTTGGAGATACTGTATTTGCTGAATATTTCTCAAGCAATCCATTCTGCCTTAAGACTTCTTTTTTCTGATCAACTGTTAATGTTACCCATAAACTTTCAGGAATAATATTTAATAATTCTGAAGGCAATGCGTTTAACCACTCGCTATTATTTGCGCTTACTACCTCATTATTATTTGGTTGTACTACATTTGGTTGCATAATTTTGATTATACCATAAACTTTCTTTTTTCTCGGTGCAATTCCCTATCCAAGGTCCTCTCTTTTTCTTTAGCTTTCTTCTCGTAGGTTTTCTTTCCTTTAGCCATACCAATTAATATTTTGACTTTACCGCGAGTAAAATATGCTTTAATTGGAATCATAGTGGAACCAGAACTCTTACTCTTTGTTTCAAGTTCAACTAACTGTCTTTTGTGTATAAGCAATCGTCTTGATTTAGCCGGATCATATTTATCATCACTACTAAATCTATACTTCGCAATGTCTGCATTAATAAGCCATAATTGCCCGCCGACAACTTTTACATATGAATTTGAAAGATTAATTCTTCCATCTCTAATACTTTTAACTTCAGCACCAGTCAAAACAATACCCGCCTCTAAGGTATCGCTTACATTATAATTTCGCAGTCCTTTCTTATTTTCTAACATAGCACGGATTATACACTCTAAAATCTATTTAATCTTCAATTTTAATATTTTATTTGCATCTAAAATATATAGATATCCTTCATTGTAATCAGCTGCAATCTCTTTTACATTTTTAAAAGTGTCTTCTCTTTTCCCTTTATATAGATATTGAGAAGTTAAGAGTAGTTGGTTTGGATGCAAAGCGTTAATTCCACCTTCAACTGGCTTTTCAAATTTCAAAATTCTTGAAAGTCCTGAGTCAAATATAAACATATTAGAATCATCAAGTGCAGCTGTATATGCTGCTGTCAGATCACCTAAAGTACCATCTATACCTTCTACAGTAATTTTGTTTAAAGCCATCACTCCTTTTGCTTGATTATACGAGTATCTTTCAACTCCTCTATCACCGCTTGTCATGACATAAATACTAATATCATTTGCAAGGTTAAATGATTTCGCAAATGACTTTGAAGTTATATATTCAGTTGGATATTGATATCCTACGCTAGAACCAATTGCTCGGTAGATTGCACTCTTTTCAGGAGAAAGTAGGTATACATTATCGGTAGCAGTAATTATGGCTAGGTCTGACACTGTAAACTCACCTAATACATCTTTATCAAGTCCTGGAATTACAGAGAAATTACCAACAGTTCCACTCTTACTAAATCTAGCCCGCAACATACCTTTCACATCATCATACACATACATTCCAGCAATTCCGTAATCAATATACTTTGGACTTGAAAATACTTTTTCACCTCCCAACGTTTTTACACTCTTATTATCCAAACTTATCCTATACACTGCCTTATTCCCATTATCAACGGCTATTAAGAATTCACTCTGGAACTCATCCTTATATGTCGTGATGTCAGTAAGGTTAACACCCTCTCCAAACTCAGCCCTTCCATCTAAGAACACTTCAAGACTTCCACTATCTTCATCAACCCTAACTCTATTATTTAAAGCATCATCAATTTCATAATATTTATTCTTAACTGTTCCATACTTAATATTATCAGCGTCAGATAGCTTCATTCCATCAAGTTTTCCAATTAAATCTTCATCAATAATTGTAAACATTGTAGTTTGAGCCATTTCACGATCTGTTAATCTTTGTTTATCTGCTAAATCTACTCTTTCATCAAGGGTCTGAAGTATAGCTGCTGCTTGCTTATTCTCTTTTCTTTGATTACTAGCAAGTGTTCCAAGTCTTACAAGTCCAAATACAACAGCCACACCAAAAATCACAAAAAACAGTATTGCAAATCTCTTTTTCCTAGTATCAACTTCCTTATATCCATCAATCTTCATTCCTACACCACTTCTTCTTCTCCCAAAGTTTGAAAGTGAAATCTTTGACATAATTCGCTTATACCATTGTGTTCTTCCATACTTATCCAACAGTACAACATTTAACTTCTGAAATATTTTACTAAACATTGAGAATATGAAATCCGGAATCTTCTTTAAAACCCCAAGTACTTTACCTACAACTGGAGAAGCTTTAGAAACAACACCTTTAGCATTTGATAGAATTCCTTTAACCTTACTCAGATCAATCTTTTTCTTTTCTTTAGGCTTGAGTACTTCAACTTCATTTTCAATTGTTTCAACCTCAACTTCATCCTCGGTTACAGACTCAATATTTCTTTCTACAATTTCTTCCTTAATCTCAGGTTCTTGTGGTTTAGGAAATAGTGGAGCTGGTCTTGGAG
>CAZIIC010000040.1:0-4846 GCA_964539195.1 uncultured Candidatus Saccharibacteria bacterium | reverse complement strand
GTTATTAAAGGGTCTGAATACCTCAGTGTTTTTCCAACGCTTTGTACTACCAGCGTGTAGCTTTTGAGCGGTTATAAAGCCCTCTGGAGTAATCATTGGTGTGAATTTGATATCAACAGCTGGTAGGTCTGTAGTTAGGCTCCCAAACGTATATATGCCTGCGTAGAATGGGTCTTTGAAAAAGTTAGATAGTTGATTTACAGAGAGATTTTCACCAGCCTTAATGAGATATTCTCCGATTTCCCGTTGTGATAAGCCTTTCTGGTATTGTGACCATGCTTCTTTGTATATTGAGAATGTGTCTTTGTCTTCCCGATAGTATCCTAACTTTGATGAGTAGTAGCCTCTTTTCTCTGCTCCACAATACTTACCTTCTTTCACTTTCTTCTCTATTCCCCTCTTCGTATCATCTGACAATTTGTCCGAAAATTCCTTTGCCATGGCGAATAATAGGCTAAGTGTCATTTTACCTGCGGAATCATTAGTAAAAGAATAAGAGGGAAATTTTAAATCACTTATCACACCGTTATCTAACATATCCAATATTTCTCCTGATTCTTTCATGTTTCTAGCAAGTCTGTCTGGATGCCAACTGAGTATTGAGTTGTACTGTTTTCCTTCACGGATTGTTTCGAGCATTAGTTTAAACTGACTTCTCTTTCCAGCTACTTTTGCACTTTTATCTTCTCTAACTATTTCAACCACGGTTAGACTGTTATCTTGAGCAAACTTTTTACAGATTTCGATTTGATTCTCTACAGATTGTACTTGACGTTTATCGTCTTCAGTTGATTTTCGTGCATAGATTACATAAATGGGGTTATCGATTTGAAGTTGATGTTCCGCTGTAACTTTACGTTTTTTAAAACTATAATTCTTAGCGTAGGTTAGTAGTGATTCTTTGTATTTAATCTCTGATATTCCTGTATTCATAATCTAAATTACATTATATACCATTCTTTTTGACCTTTTACATAATGTTTACTCATATTGGTTGTTGGTTTGCTATCTTTCTTTGATTTTATGTCTACATCAACTGCCTTAATTAGCTCTGGGATATATATAATTGGTTTTGATGAACTATCAAATTGACCTCTCATCTGTGGAGAAGCCATTTTCAAATGATGTTTAGTTATACGTTTAGAACGTTTGTTCAAAGCCCAAAAGAATGAGATTAATTATTCTTTGAGCTTTAATCCAAAACAAATTGATAAAAAATGACTGAGTAGTGTTTAGATGTAAAACCCAAAGGAATTACATAAAATTATCAGTCACACAGTAAATACTCTTTTAACGAGATATATTTATTACTCTGACTAGACGATAGAGTATTAAATTGTGTTCAGATGATATTACTTAGTGAGATATAATTCAAGTGTGGAAGGGTACTATTCTTCCCAACCTGTTTTCTTTACTGGACCTACAAACTTTTCGTATAAAGGTTCAAAGACAATCTTCCAATATGCATAGGTCACAACCACAACGCCTATTGGACCCCCGAATACAGCACCCATTACAACAATTATTACATAACCAACAAAAGCTAAAAACGCACCTATCAGAATACCGATTGGCATAACATTTAAGAAATTATTTTAATTAATTACTGTATATTATAATCTTAAAGCCATGTTTCTGGATACCCTCCACTTTAAATGTGACGTGTTTTAGTATGTCTGAATGGTTTAAAAGTATTGTATTAGGAATCAAAACTCTTACATAAATATATTCCTTCGCTACTGTTAATAAACCTTGAAATGATGTCTCCACAAATTTCACACTAGCGTAAGTGTAACTATTTAACGTAATAACAGCATAGCTGACCAGTACTAACTGTTAAGAAACCACTGTGTTTGCCTTATACAATTGATAATGAAGATTAGTACGGTTTAATCTTACTGTATTAAATCGAGTTCTATTTGTTTAAGTTTTAGGATATTGTCTTTTTCAGGATTCCAAACTCTCCTTAACACTAATGGAGAATAAGCTTGATTTGTCTCGTCCGTTATAAAGTATTCCTCGTTTTCTTTTGAATATAAGGAATTATTTCTTCCAAATGCATAGTCGAGCATTTTACCTTTAAGTTCAAATTTCAAATTAACTGGAGCAGAGTCTTTTACTTTATAAAGATAATAGAAGTCATCACTCCAGAAACCTTCTAGTTTTACAAGCTGAATGTAAGTATTCTTGGACTTTAAATTGTCGTAAACCTTTATCCGAACATCCGCGTATGTATTTACGTAGTCTACTCTTGTATCTGCAAACTTATTATCATTGTAGAGTACATCACACACTCCCACATTATTGACTTTATATTCTTTGGGGATAACACATTTTAGCGATATTTTATCTCTTGATGAGAGGTTGAAAGTCTTCTCATATGTGCTTTCTCCTTTAAGATTAACTATTTTATATCCATCAACAATAGGAGTTACTTTTTGTCGCTCTTCTCTATTAGTAGGAAAAGCAATTATATCTGCTTCCTTCAATAGATATGTCATTGATTCGTCTGTCCTTAGATGTAATCCTCGTGTCTCAGGATAAAGACTTTGTGAAGTTGAGTTGTTTTTTTCTCCCGAACTTTTAGATATCTTGCTATTGAAGTATTGGTAACCAATAAAAAAATAAGGTAATAATATTACTAACAATAAAACTACTTTCAATAGAATTCGATTTTGTTTAGTAACCATTATTTACTAATATTTGAAGAACTGATTTAATTGGCCCAAATATCAATCCTAACCCTATTGCCCATTTAACATATGATTGACCCATTGAAGGGTATTTAGATTTCATTTCGTTTATTGCTGCTATACCCATGACGAGACCTATCCATGAGAGTAATCCAAATCCAAAAACTCCTATAAGTGACGTCCAAAATGCCCATTTATCTAATGTATAAGTCTCTTTAGTGGCTTCTGTTGATACTTGAGCAGTTATCTTTTCAGTTTCTACAATTATCTGAGTCCCACATTCGTTGCAAAATTTATCTGTTTTAGATAGCTTGTTCCCACAATTTTTACAAAACATATGAGTAAATTGCTTAAATAAATTATTTTGATTATATCACTTAGTGTTCACATGTTCTCTTCCTAATAGTTCAAATTGCATTGTAGGGCTGATTAGAAGATAATAGGACATGGAAACGATTGAATTTAAAAAGAAACTAAATACTTTTTCTTCTCACTTGCTGAGCTATCACACCCTTATCAAAAATCGTATCGTAAAAGAAGAACATCTGGAAAGGATTATTGCTGAAACAGGCCAATTCATTGGAGAATTAAACGATTTGTCAAAAGATTGGAATAACGAAGTGATTACTCTTGTTGTTGAAAAAGGTAGTAGTTTGTTACAGAAACCACAAATATGGCATAAAGTCCCAAGGCCGGGAGAGATTCTAGTTAATAGTAGTAATTATTCGCAAAGCTTGGAAGTGATGCTTAAACATATAGAACCTTGGCTTTCTGATTTGCAATCTGTAATAGATGACGTTGGTAGTACTGCGATGGATAAAGAGAGGTTAGATAGTACTATTCCTTTGATTACTGATATAAAAAATGTTGAACAGCATGTTAGGTCAGCATTTCAAAAAGTTACTGAAGGAACTTACCCAAGAAATGTTATTGATGACTCCCGTTTAGCTTTTGAAAACGCTTTAAGAGCATTAGTGTTTGAAGCAAGTCTCGAGAATAATACAAAAAGAGATAAAGAAGGTAACTCAAGATTAGAAACTTATCTCAAAGAAAAGAATGTGTCTTCTCGCTTGAATGCTATGATATACGATTTTTCGATAAACCTAATAGCTTACAATAATAAAGGTGTAAAACATCAAGGTAATGATGCTGAAAAAACTGATTTTGAAATGAATGAGGCAAGATTAACCCTTTTCTTTACTCTTGAAATAATCATATTTCTTAAATCATTATAGTAAATAAATTTAAATTCATTCTTTATGGTTGAAGATACTAAAACAATTGGACCTGAAGCAATTCAAGAGTTCTTCAATAAAGTGGATTTATATTTGATTAAGGATTTGCAAACACTTGTCGATATCAAAGTAATGAAGGGTGGCAGTGCTGCATATCCTTGTTTACAAACAATAATTTCGGGTATGGAATTAATGGGTCTTGTTCTTTCAGGTGAGAAGAAAGATGTGGCTTATTATGCTTTTTGGAACAGACTAGGACAGTATAAAGAGATATATACACCGCTCTTGGGTGAAGCAATTCGTGATGCTGCCCGTAATGGTATTGCTCATTACTTTTTGACTAAAACAGGAATTCTTGTACATTTACGAAAATCGGATTTGCACTTAAAAGTCACAAAAGATAAACAATTATTTATTAGCTGTTACGATTTGTTTAACGATTTTCTTTATGTATATGAAGAAATCAAGAAAGAATTATTATCGGGAAATGTTCCAAACCATTTAAAAGTACTCTTAACTGATAGAGATTATGGAAAGTTCTCCGTGGATAAATATTATAATAGCTTGAAGATTGAAGATAGCATGTTTAATAGAGGAGCCATTATACCCCCTGCCCTTACTAATAGACTCTTTTTCGATGAATTGTTGTCAACAGGAGTGTCTCACTATTTTCCTAATTATGTGATAGTTAGTCCTGAGGACAAAAAGTTTATTGCAGATGCCTCATAAGAGTTCAAAGGTTATATTGTAATGGTGATGTTGTTTGTTGCCCTACCTTTTCGAAATAGTCTGATATTATTTCATTAAGCTTTTTAAGTGTGGCCACTAAGTTTATGTTAAAATGTTCACAGAGGTGATTAAACTCCACCCCAAAATTCTTTCAAATTAGCTAGTAGTTAAGTGGATCCAAAATTAAGA
>CAZIIC010000039.1:0-5362 GCA_964539195.1 uncultured Candidatus Saccharibacteria bacterium | reverse complement strand
AGCCCACGAGGTGGTAACAGAGGACGAGGTGGCCGAAGAATGGGCGAGAGAATTGATGCAAGTAGATATATAAGAAAAGCAGAATTAGCTGACAACACAATTATTCATATTCCAGAATGGAATTATGATGAGTTAAAAGTTAATAAAGTGCTAAAGGAAAATATCTTAAAGCATGGATTCACAGCTCCAACTCCAATTCAGGAGAAAGCTGTACAACCAATTTTAGATGGTAAAGATTTCTTAGGAATCGCAAATACTGGTACAGGTAAAACTGGAGCCTTTTTGATTCCTTTGATTGAACAAGTATTTAAAAATAGAGATATGCAAATCCTCATTGTAGTCCCTACAAGAGAATTAGCTTCTCAAATTAATGAAGAACTTCTTAAACTCACAAGAGATTTAAGAATGTATTCAGTACAATGTATTGGTGGAGCAAGTATTAATCCACAGATTAATGCATTAAGAAGAGGATTCAACTTCATTGTTGGAACACCAGGAAGACTTAATGACTTAATTGAAAGAAGAGTATTAAACCTTTCTACCTTCTCAACAGTAGTATTAGATGAAGTAGATAGAATGTTAGACATGGGTTTTGTAGATGAAATTAAGCAATTGATTAATCGACTACCTGAAGAAAGACAATCACTATTCTTCTCAGCAACATTAAATAATAAAGTTGAAGCAATTATGCATTTGATGCTTAAGAATGGATACGAAAAAGTATCTGTAGTTACAGGATCAACCGCAAAAAATGTAGATCAAGATATTATTAAAGTTGTAGATAGAAAAGAAAAGATTAATAAACTTCAAGATCTTCTTTCAACAAAAGGGTTTGATAAAGTACTTGTGTTTGTAAGTACAAAAAGAGAAGTTGATTATCTAGAAGAAATATTACAAGGTAATAACTTCAGAGTTGAAGCAATTCACGGAGATAAGAGACAGAGACAGAGAGAAAGAGCAATTGAAAACTTCAAACGAGGAGTAGCAAAGATTCTTTTGGCAACTGATGTTGCAGCAAGAGGACTTGATATTGCAAATGTATCTCATGTAATCAACTATGATGAACCTAATACATATGATGATTATGTTCACCGAATAGGTAGAACAGGTAGAGCAGACAAGTCAGGTGTTGCTCTTACTTTCATACAAGAGAGAAAGTTCTAATATAGTTAAAAGTTAGTTAAATACTGCATAATATATTTGACGTAGATTTGAGCCGTCAGTATAATGTGTTTGCAATCGCCGTATGGCGCGACTCCCTCCAGCAATGGGGGGAGGTTAAAACAAAAACTTTTTCAGATATTCTTTTATTTTTCTAAATTCATATTCATCGAATTTAAACTTTCTATAGAGAAGTCTTTTTGAGCTTAGAGATCGAACTTGTGCAATCAAAAGTGATTGCTCCCAAGTTGAAAATTTTATAGTTAAATAGTACTTACTGTTTCTCACTTTAGTTGTTAATGGGACTCCTACAAACAAGTAGTTATTAAACTTCTTTAGTATCAGTATTGGTCTTAGAAATTCATCCCCTTTACCATATTCTTCGTTCCCGAGGTTTAGTCCAAGATGGCAAAACCAGACATCTCCCTCTCGAAAATTTGGAGGGGAATGTTTTTTAAATTGAATTTCTTGTTTTAGTTTATTCCATTTTTCAAAATTTTCAGGAGAATATGACACATATGAAATTATATATATGAGAGATGAAATAATATTTAAATATTAAGCTATAACATGTTGGATAATTGACTCAACACTACTAGTCTTGTATATTTTTAAAATAAGATAAAACAAGATATCCAATGAAACGAAAGTCCCAAAGTGTTGAAGGATATAAGAAAGCTTTAGAGTTCGTAATATTTTTATTGCTTTTCATTACAGGTTCATTTATTGCGCTAATAATAAAAGCAAATCTTTTTACCTATAACCTAATCGTACTACTCCCACCAGTACTGTATCTCTTATATTTAAATAAGGCTAAAGGTAAGAAAGTACTAATAGAAGGTATCTTTGCAGGTTTTGTCGGCGAAATATTATTCGATAGATTTGCACACTCCAGTAGAGCTTGGTTCTCACCATCTATTTTCGAATTCAGGCCCTTGGGTTTACCTTTTGAGAATCTTATATGGTGTTTACTATATGTGACAATGGCTTTTGCTTTCTATGAATATTTTTTTGATACCAGTAAAGCAAAGAAATTAAACTCATCTCATCGTAATTGGATAATAATAGGAGTAGTATTTATATTTTTGATACCTATACTTTACACACTTTTCCCTAACATTTTCGTTATACCATACTTTTATTTTGTAGCTGTAATCGTATTATTACTAGCCGATATCTTTGTTTTTACGAAATACCCCAAAATAGCTATTAAAACTTTGATTGCAAGTTTAGTTGTTTTCCCATTAGGTTTTGTACATGAGTTTGTTTCTCTTGAATTAGAACATTGGATATTCGAAACTGGATTTCATATTGGATACTTAAACCTATTTGGATATTCAATACCTTTTGAAGAGATTGCGTTTTACATTGTCGCGCCAATGGCATTAATGTCTTTATACGAGTTATTGATCGACAACAAAAAAGCCTAACCTATTGTAAATTTAGTATTTCCAAAACAGAATCTTCAATCTGTTTCTCATTACTTATCTTTGAAGTATTATCATTCTTTTGTAATCCATAACTACCAAATTGAGAATGATTACCTCCATGAATAACTACTTCCTTACAATTCTTTGGGAAGTTATTCTTACTTTTCTCATATACTTCCCTATCCAATATATTATCTTCACTACCTATTATACTTACGCAGTTTATATTTTTATTACTTAAATCAATATCTGTATAGCTAGCTAAATAGAAGATCCCTTTAATCTTATCGCCGTTATAGCTTTGTACAAATCTTGAAACCATTGGACCTCCTAATGAGTGTCCACCTATGTACCAAGAAGTAATATTTGGATAATCATCAATTATCTTTTGAGCATTATTTATCCCAAATATAGCTAGATTTAACGGCATTATCGCTATTACGCATGTGTTATTACTTTTAACAATCTCTTCACAAAATGTAGAATATGATAAAGGGGAAACGAAACCTCCAGGATACAAAATATATCCTACATCTGACGTTCCCTCTTTACTCTCAAACATATGATATGCACTTGTTTTATTATATTTAATCTCTTCACTTTTAATTACATTTAATGCTGTTTCAGAGGGATAGTAGTTAAGACTTCTGAAGAAAACAACAGAGAGAGTTGAAAAAACAATTAGTACAATTGCAATTATATATTTATATTTTTGTAACATTGAAATGTATATATAAAAAATGATACCCTAATATATCATTTATTTAGAATAGTTATGACAATAGATAATATAGAGGAAATAAAAATTGAAGATAATCTGACTGAAAGTATTAACCAACAAGATGAAGCATACTACCGATTTGGTAATACTAATGCTTACAAACAAAGTCATGAAAGGACTTCTAAGTATACAAAGTATGAGATGGAGCGAATTATAAAAATTGGTGGTGATATCTATAAAGAATTATCTTTGCTTATGGATTTAGACCCATCTGATCCAAAAGTACAAGAACTGGTTCAAAAGTGGAGAGATTACATTTCTACGTATTTCTATGATTGTACACTTGAAATTCTAAGCGGACTTGGTAAAGCATATGTGCTAGATCCGAGATTTAAAAAGAATATTGATTCTACAAAAGAAGGTTTAGCAGAATTTTTAAGCAAGGCAATTGAAATATATTGTAATAAATATTAAATTGAAACTATGAAGAATCTATACCTTTCAACCTTTATCTTCTGGCTGGCAACTAACCTTGTATCACCTTTCTTTGCTATATTTGCACTAGAACGAATACCTGGAGTTACAATTACTGAATATGGTTTTAGTACATTGATATACTTTCTTTCATTTGGTCTTTCAGTAATATTAGTAGGAAGGATTACAGATAATATTAAGGGAGAAAAAGACGATATTACAATTGCTGTTACCGGTTATATTACAAGAGGCATCCTTTTAGTAGTGCTTGCATACGTAACAAGTATTTCAGGACTATATTTAATACAATTCTTGCTCAGTGTTTCAAGATCTTTTAGTGATTCTGTAAAAGAGAAATTACATTTCAAACTTATATCACAAAAGAATATTGCAAGTAGTTTCTCGATTACTTCAGGAATAACAAATCTTTCTGCAGCTTTAGGAGCAGGCTTAGGTGGCTATCTAGCAGGATTATATGGATTTGAGTTAGTATTTCTAATAGTTGGAATACTTACGATAATATCTGGAATAATATATGGAATCGCTACAAAGAGATTAGTTAAACTATAATTAAATATCTTTTGAGCATATTACCTCTCTATTTAGATATATTGATTTAAGAACAAGTAGAACTTTTGAGGTTTTACTTTCTATTGAACTATCATGGGAATCAGTCAACTTATTCTTTTCTCTTGCATTTACGAAGATCTTCTTACCTGCTATATCACAAACATATGAATCACTAAAACTTTCTTCCTCTTGTTCAGAAAGTACCGGTGTTAATACTTGAAGTTCATTCTTTATTGAATCAAAATGGGCAAAACAAGCGCTAGAGTCCGTTACTTCCCCTACTTTAGAAATTGGGTTGCAGGTAAATACTCCACTTCTAACCCTTACATATCCAACTTGATTTACACTCTGACCATTTCCATCAATAACATTAACTTTAGTAATATTAGTTGGATTACCATTTAAATCATTAAAGTCTGCATAGGCAAAATATTTAGGCTCTGCAAAAGATGTATTGCCTGTATATTCCATATCGTATGTAAAAAGGAGCCGATACTTCTCACCTTCTTTATATAAACAAGGAGCTGACACTGTTGGGAACTGTTCTGTAGATCTTAAAAGGGTTCTTGGAGTTGACCAATTAGTTAAATCACTTGAGGACATAATCTGAATTTCAGTAATTGGAGCACCAATAACTTTATTATCCCATTCAAACTTCACATTCTGAAAAAGTAGATGGTATTGATCACTATCTTTAAATATATATGGTCTGATATATGCATTTAGATTCCCTTTATTACTTTTTTTAAACTTTAGCGAGTTTCTTAATAGAGATACAATACCTAATCCTTCCTTGGCTAATACAACAGACTCTTTTTCAAAGTTTAAAGTATTTGAAAGTATTGTTGATGTTAGATCCCACGTATTTAGATCGGCACTCACATATTCTTGTATACCAAGATATGTCCATACATACATATGAAATTTACCTTCATGTCCGATTACAGTAGGATCTGAAAGTATTATTTGATTTCTATTTGGCCTTATCTCAATTTTCATATTTAAG
>CAZIIC010000038.1:1391-5443 GCA_964539195.1 uncultured Candidatus Saccharibacteria bacterium | reverse complement strand
ATAAACCAAACAAATAGTTAACTCCTTGATAATTCAGGGATTTTCTATAGGTGCGGATGGATTGATTCTGGATGGTTAGAGACAGTAATTACCATTTCTCTACCAGTGGATTATTAGAAGTGCTGGAATGCCCAGTTTTTAAGCGGTATTCCAGACCTAGAGTGGGTGCTTGATAGGAATGCGCTATAGGATGTTGGAGTAAATAACCCGAAATGCAGTATTAATAAATTAGCAATTAATAAGACCGGACAACGCAATGGTTTTAATGTGTTTTATTTAATAAATTAATAGCGTTGTCCGGTTTTACTATTTTAGTAAGTATTCTGGGGAAATCATTTTTATTTTTTATATGTTTTTATAATAAATTGGAAACGTGATACCCCTAGGATTGTTTATTCATCGATAGGTAACCTAGCTACATTGTTGGGTATTGTATTTTCAACAATACCCGTCTTTTTGCGCTTCATATTTCTACGTTTAGCTTTATTCTCTGCCCCAGTTCGTTCTAGAGGGTGTCCCCAATCATATTTGTATATCTGCTCATAGGTGTTTCTGATCAACGGAGTATTGGAAGTATCCTGTAGAACATTACCGTAGGTTTGGTAAATAAAGTCCCATGGATTTTCTGCGTATCTTTTACGTTGATCAATAATAGACACTACTCTATCAATTCTCTCTTTATCAATTTTGTAAAAATTAATTCTTTTATTCCTATGTTCTTCACGTCTAATAATTCTCTGCTTTAGTCCAGCAACTTTTAATATCTTTGATAAATGTTCTGTAGGTTTTTCATGAATATTGGATTGAACGTTAATTCCTAATATGCCTTCTTGGTATCCTTTATACTCAATACTAAGATCAATAAACTTTTTAAGATTTGAAGAGTTGTATTCAACATCAGTCAAAAAAGAATAGTTCTTATAAATTCCAGCGCTAGCTAGTAGATCGTGAACTAAAACACATGCTTTTTCATTATCTGGCAGTATTTTCATTTCTAATAAATTTCCTGAATATTTTTTTAATTTTTGAAATTCAAATATTTCAATGAATACTGCTTTATCTGTTATTTTTTCGAAAAACCTAATTCGATTTCTAAATCTACCACTGTCATCTAATTCAATAAGTTCTTTGGATAATATTTCTGAGTAGAATTTTTCAATTCCTATTCTGTTGTATGACAATAATGAGTCTTTATCTACCCACTCATTGCTGTCTAATTTAAAATAAATATTGTCATATTCATTTTTATTAATCGGATTAGAATTAATAAGTCTTTGCGTAGCTTCTTTCTTGTAAAGTAACTTACCCTCTCTAATAAAATCTGATCCAATCCCGGATATCTCTTCATCTTTATCAATAAGAATGCATTTAAATCCATTAAATTCTTTGTATTCAATAAAATTATCGTACAAGTTATTTTTAGATTCTCTTTGGTTAGAAATGATAAGAGATGCTAAGCATAAAAAATCATTATCATAATTAAAGAGTTCCTCATGAGTAATTGGATCAAAGCCCATGGTTGTATTTGCGACAACATGATTGGTTAATAAATCAGTTTGAACAATATTAAAATTTGTTTCGTAATTAAATCTTCGCTTTGAAATATAGCATCTTACATTTCTTGGTTTTCTTACTCGAGCTAACTGCTGATCGATTTCTGTATGGGTTGTTATATCTCCTTCGAAAAGACCATATACACAGTCAATTGCATCTACTTCATATTCAAAAGAAATATCTACGCCTGTACCTAGGGTTGGAGAGCAAAAGATTGCCTGATACTCTTTAGATGTAGTTTTAATATTGTTTATAAATTTTTGAATTTCCTCAGACTTAGAATTGTCTGATGTAATACAAATTGCTTTACTACCAATGGAAAGTGATTTGCTGGTAGCAGTGTAAAGATAGTCAATAGTCTTTTTTGAATTTGATGTTACAAAAACTCTTTTATTTTCTAGAATATCTTTATTAATTAAAGATATTAAGTGATTTTTTGAATCATAAATTTCAATAATCTCATCTGAAACTTTATACTCATTAATGTAAATCCAGCTCTGATTGTCTTTTGATTCTGTCATTGAATGATAATTTTTCATTCTACACAATGAAAGATAAGATATCCAACCTAAGTCAGCATCTAAGGCGATCACTGATGGTGTTCTGTGAATCATTGCTTCAAGTAGTTTATAATTCCACTCTCGTTTATCCATAGTTGAGGATAAAAAATGAGATAAAACTTGCTCTGATTCATCTATTATTATTAGATCAAAATCATAACCTTTTACTCTCCATAAACTATCAAGACATACTCCATATCGCTTCATCAATGTTCTTTTGGGAATATTTCTCGATTTAATGCTTTCGTCATCAAGATAACAATGTAGTTTTAGACGATTACACAGATTCCTAATAAGTGCTTGTCGATGACCTATAAGTAAAATTCTATAGTTCGTGTCGAAAGACCGAGGAATATTATCTTTACTTAGTTCAAACTCTTCAAAATCTTTAAAATTATCAAAAGTCTTAAATCTTTCTAGATGAGGGCGCATTGCCTCCGGTAAACTTGAAGTCTTACCTGATCCCTTTGGACTTTTTATAAATGTAATTCCAGAGTGAATTTCTGGTAGTTGAAAGTATCGACTGTTTGAGAAATTGATTCTGCTTCGAACGAAATCATCATCAGCTTTGAATTTGCGTAATAAAAAATCTTCATTTCTTGGATTATTAGCAATAAACGTATCTCTTTTTTTAAGAGTATCCACAAAATCAGGTAGAACTTTATTTCTATAATCTATCAACAACGGAGACTTTTCCCACCATGTTTGATTGCATGTACTGCAATGAATGAATGCTAAATTATTATCTTCACGTTTAACGAACGCACTAGGATTTTTATCGTAATGAAAAGGGCAGTAGATTGATACTCTATTATCAATATCTTTTAATGCGATATGTTTTCCATTGATATCTTTAACTACTTTAGACGGATCTAAAGTGATTTTAGAATAAGTAGATATACCGTTATGTTTAAATAATTGATCGCTTGGTGGAAAATTCGAGAGTTCAATTAGTTCTTTGAATATTTCCTTAGGTAGGATTCCAGGAAATACCATTGGATTAGATTCTGTATTGCCAAAAAAAGGTCTTGCGGGATCAGTAGACGCACGATCACCTTTGAATTTATAGGTGAGTGCTCGATTTAGACCGGTTTGTAGTTCTGAGTCATCTATATCTTCGTCACATATAAAAATGAGTCTAAATCTATGGTCATCTATAGTGTGATTTGTGGTTGTATATAAAATACTTAGATATTTCTTTATGAAATCATCTTCAAGTATTTCATTGATTTTATGTCCGCTATCAATATCGATCGAGACAATATTAGACAGTAGATAGTTTTCTTTTTTACGAGTACCAGTCAACTGCGCACAATATGCCCATCCTTTTTTGATAATAGTAATGAAATCTTCTACTGTGAACTCACCATTTGTCCAACCTTCGCTAAAAAAACGTGTATTCCCATCTCTAGGTATTTTATTGCTAAAGTTTGGGTTTACCGAAATCTTCACAATTCGTTCGTCATTGTCCATAATTATTCCAATCTAATAATTCAAGTCAGTTTTATTTTTTATAAAGATATAAGCAAAATTCAATCTAATCCATAATTTTTTATGAATTCTTTATTGATTGCCACCTGACGTATTTATAGACTGAGTAACTGGTATATTTTTCTATTTGTTAATGGATTCTAGATTCTGATTAATTAGGTTAATAAGATCAGTTGCCTTACGAGAGACAGATTGCTGTTCTATGTGGGCATAGCGCATTGTCGTTTTAATATCAGCGTGACCTAAAATCTCTTTAATCTCATAAAGATTTAGTCCGTTCTGAATCAGTCTTGTTGCATGCGTGTGCCTAAGGGTGTGTGCTGTGCATCCTGAAATGCCTGCTCTTTTAAATGCTTTCTGGAAGGTATGGGTTATGTGGTTTCTTGCAGATCCTGCCTTGTTCTGAAAAATGAAGGAACCTGATTTAGTGGCATATCTTCTCGTTAG
>CAZIIC010000038.1:0-1381 GCA_964539195.1 uncultured Candidatus Saccharibacteria bacterium | reverse complement strand
GATCTGTCATGTAAATGACAGATTCATTGCGAACTTTGGGTCTCCAGAGGTATATGGACTTCTGATCGAGATTTACTTTATTCCATTCAAGAGCGCAGATTTCACCATGACGAGCACCTGTGTCTAGTAGCAAGATCACCATGTCATAGAAGTCGATCATTTGACGTTTTAGTTCAGGATGCCGATCTTGAAAAGTAGGTAATCCCTTGACTTCTCTATAGGGATTAATCTCTATCAAGAGTTGTTTTTCTTCTTCAAAAGAGAGGTAGCGCAGTCTGCCTTTAGGAAGGCGGATCTTAGGCATCTCAACATCAGACACCAGATATCCCATCTTCTTCATATATTTGATGGTTGCTCCTACCTGATTCATAGCGTGTTTAATAGATTGATTGCTCAAACCATCCTGTTGTAAGGATTGCCTCCATTCTTCAATATCTTTGGTTTTGATTTCATGCAGGTACTCTATCTTTGACCAGAATTGTGTTGCTCGATTACACCAACGAACTAATGCCTTATGACTTGCGATCTCGTTTTTAGATATGGAATAGAGGTGAAATGCCTTTGGGATACTGATAGGTGAGCTGATACCGAATTGATGCTGTTGAATTAATTGATTGCGCCACTGTGCTTCCATATTCTCAGCGTGAGATTTGTCCGTGGACTTAGATGATTTAATGTAGGACTTCCCATTAAATTGAAACTGTATGTACCAGTAAGGCGAATTAGGACGTTTTGAGATTGCCATAATTGGATAGGGGATATATTGGAATACCCCACCATCCATCAAGATCCATTAATAGACAACGCTATTACAGGAGATTTATTCCGCAGAAACAGTGGTGTTTCGACGCTTAAACTTACGTGAAATATTGTAGTAATAGGTTGGTGCACCTTTAGGCGTTACTTCTGCACCTTCAATAAACGCCTTGAGAATGATCTCACGGTGTTCATCATGAATTAATTCGAATATATGGCGAGCAGCAGATGCTTTGCTTCCTGAATCCTTGAGGATCGATTTACCTTCTTTAATTGCGATCTCAAGTCGTAATGCATCTTTAACGATGATTGGATTAGTGGTTGCTGATTTATCGTTGGATTTCATTTGATATTCCTTTGACTGATGATGGAATCATGACCATCCAGTGATATCAAAATGAAGGCAACAATTAATTTACATCGAATATAAAAGAGAAGTACAGAGCGGAGATTTATTGATGGGGGTGAGTGGTGCTACTCAATCCAACACCACACTACAAAATAATATTGGAGAGTCTTTGATAGAGTCACTAATGATATGCAATGGATTATAGAGACACTTGAAAGTCTCTTAGGAGGCACTCGTTCTATCCATTGAACTACGGCGAGACGCAGGCAGGCAAAG
>CAZIIC010000037.1:0-5895 GCA_964539195.1 uncultured Candidatus Saccharibacteria bacterium | reverse complement strand
TCTTTATTAAGACAATTCTGTCCATCAACAATTATTGGTACATTCCTCCAATATTCAGATGGCTTTTTAGTGAATTCATCGTGCCCGGTTGCAAGTATAACGGCATCTGCACCCTTGATTGCTTCATCTAATGTTTTTACATTTGAAAGTTCTGGGTTATATGGATCATATACTGTTAGGTTTGCACTATATTCTCTTGTTAAGATTTTTTGGATTACAAGAGCTGGTGATTCTCTTAAGTCAGAAATATTTCTTTTATATGAAAGTCCTAGAAGGGTAACTTTGGAACCTTTAATTGATTTTGAATGCTCGTTTAATGCTTTCATAAGCTTCTCTACTGTATAGTGGGGCATACTATTATTAACGGTTCTTGCTCCTCTTAAGAACTTATGATCAAATCCTGCTTTTTTAGCTCTCTCAATTAGATAGTATGGATCAACCGGAATACAGTGTCCCCCTACTCCACAGCTAGGATAGTGTGCCATGAATGCAAATGGTTTATTACTTGCTCCTTTAATTACATTTACTAAATCAATACCTAAAACATCAAATGATTTTGCAAGCTCATTTACATATGCAATGTTTATATCTCTAAAGGTGTTTTCAATGATCTTGGTTGCCTCTGCTTCCTTAATACTACCCATTTCCCTTACTTCTCCTTCTAAGAAGGATCTGTAGAAATCGGCAAGGAATTTAGTACCTTTGCCTGTTAATGCACCAATATTCCTTGGAATATTTACGACATTCCACTTCGGATCACCTGGATTAATTCGCTCTGGACAATGTGCAAGCTCAAAGTCTTTTCCACCTTCCATTTTTGTTAACTCCTCAAGTACTGGTAGCATTACCTCTTCACAAGTTCCAGGGTTAACTGTTGATTCAAGGATTACATATGAGCCTTTCTTAATATATTTTGAAATGGTCTTTGTTGCTCCTAGAACTGGGGTATAGTCTGGGTTATAGAATTCATCAACTGGAGTTGGTACACATATTATGAATATATCTGTGTTTGAAAGTATCTCTGGCTGATCACTTACTTCATATTTAACTTCTTTAACTAACTTTTCTGCGAGTGCATCTTCAACTGGTGATTTGTATTGGGAAGCTAAATTTACCTTCTTCTTATCTAAATCAAACCCTACTACATCATACTTATTTACCTTTGCAACAGCACATAGAAGTGGAAATCCTACATAACCAAGGCCAATAACAGATACTTTAAGTTTCTTCATAATACTTTTGTATAATTTATTCTTAACATCCTACAACTCTGGAATTAAATCTGCAATATTATGAGATATAATCCCTTGACTATGTCCGGATTAGAATGTAATTTAAAAATGTATAAATTATATTTAATTATTTAAAAAGATATGAAAACTGCCAACGGTTTTAAAGGATTCACATTGATTGAAATCCTCGTAGTAGTAGCATTAATTGCTATTCTTGCAACAGTAACAATTGTTGCTATTAATCCAAACAAGAACTTTGCTGATACTCGAAATGCTGAGAGATCATCTGAAGTAAATGCAATATTAAGTGGTGTCTCACAGTACATTGCTGAGAACAATACACTTGCTAGTTTAGGTACAATTGCAGCTTGCCCTGCTGTAACTTCAATTGGTACTGCTGGTGCTAACTTAGGTGCTACACTAGTACCTGACTTTATTCCTTCAATCCCAACTGATCCTAACGGTGGAACTGACACTGTAACTGGATATACGGTTTGTACAACTGGTGCAAACAGAGTTAGAATTGATGCTCCTAACGCTGAAAATGGAAAGACAATTTCTGTACAGCAATAAGCATTAATTAGTGCTTGGAGGGTGTAGTCTATACACCCTCCATTTTTTTTTATATAGTGGATATATTAATCCAATTGACTGCCCATGAAGAAACAAGACGAAGAGAAAAAAACGCAAGAAAATAACAGCACAGCTGATTCTAAAAATCATGATGTAAAGAAAATCAAGAGATTATCTGAAGGTTTTGTAAGTAGTCCTGAAGTAGATTTCTGTATTAAAAATGATGTCACTGAAGATATCGGTGTATTTCTTGAAGGAATTGTTCATGAATCTGTGTTAAACAGAGCTTCAGATATACATATGGAACCTCGGGTAACTGGGATGATTATTCGTTTTAGAATTGACGGTGTACTTCATGATATCTTAGAAATTCCTAAAGAAGTGGAGCATCTACTTCTCTTTAAGATCAAAGTCACTTCGAGACTTCAAACAGATGAACATTTCATTCCTCAAGATGGAAGAGTTGAGTTTAAAATTGATGACTCCAAGATTAATGTCCGTATTTCAATATTACCTGTTTCAAAAGGTGAAAAGGTTGTATTTAGACTACTGACAGAAACTGGAAGGGACTTTACACTAACTGATCTTGGATTTTCAAACAAAGATTTAGAAGTTGTTGAGAAGAATAAGAAGAAGCCATATGGAATGATAATTGCAGCAGGTCCTACAGGTTCTGGTAAGACAACGACTTTGTATACAATACTTAAAGAGATCAATACCAGAGAACGAAACATAGTAACGATTGAAGACCCTGTTGAATATGATATTGAGGGTGTTAACCATGTGCAGGTAAATACTAAAACTGATCTAACTTTTGCTTCAGGCTTGAGGGCACTTTTAAGACAAGATCCTGATATTGTGATGATTGGAGAGATTAGAGACGGTGAGACAGCTCGTATTGCTATTAACGCCGCTTTAACAGGTCACTTAGTTCTATCTACTATCCACACGAATGATTCAGTTACAACAATTCCAAGACTTGTCGATATGGGTATAGAGAATTATTTAATTGCCTCTACCCTATCCTTAATTATAGCTCAAAGATTGGCTCGAAGATTATGTCAGGAGTGTAAAACGATAAAGACAGTAACAAAAGAAGATATGGATGAAATTGGTAAATACAGACCTGATCTACAGAAAGTCATTAAGGTCGGATCAAAAATTTATGAAGCACCAGGATGTAAAGCATGTAATGGAGTTGGTACAAAAGGAAGAATTGGTTTCTACGAACTTTTGGAAGTAACAAAAGAGATTAGAAATGGAATTGTTGCGGGAACAAGTACTGATGATTTACTTGATCTATGTAGAAAAGAAGGATTAGTATTACTCATTGAAGATGGACTGGATAAGTTGAGAGAAGGTTTGGTTTCTCTTGAAGAATTAGCTAAAGTAACTGTAATTAGAGAATAATGAAAGAAGAAAAAAAGAAATCAAAATCATCAGGTCAAATATACTTATCTAAAGTATCTGATTTGCATATTGCGTTATCAATTCGGCATTTGGCACTGATGTTAAAGTCAGGTTTATCACTTTCCGAATGTTTAAAAGTTTTGGCAAAACAGGCTGAAGATCAGAGATTAAGAGACGCTTTTTATGAAATACATGAAAGTATTCAAGACGGTAACAACCTTTCTAGTTCTATGAAGAAATATCCTAAAATATTTTCTGATGTTGTTATATCAATTGTTGGTGTTGGAGAAGAAGGCGCTGTTCTTGAAAAGAACCTACTCTTCCTTGCAGACTTTTTAAAGAAGAAATACGAATTTGATAAAAAGATTAAAGGAGCTATGTCATATCCTATGATAATCTTTGGACTCACTGGAGTTGAAATGTTAGGAATGATTTTCTTTATACTCCCTCGAATGGAAGCTCTATTTAGTTCATTTAAGAATATTCCTCCATTTACCCGAGCAATTCTTAATGCAACTACCTATGTTAGAACTAACCTTCTACCAATTACAGTAATTATACTAGTCGTAATATTTCTTTTAATCCTATTCTTTAAAACAAAATGGGGAAAACAAATACTTGATGTAATTGCTATTAAATTCCCAGTTTTAGGAAAGGTAAATAAGTTTAGATATCTTGCAAACTTCTCAAGAACAATGGGAATCTTGCTAGAAAGTGGTACTTCATTTTCACAATCACTAAAGATTGCCGCTGATACGACAAGTAACTATGTTTTTGCAAAAGCCCTTGAGGAAGTTAAAAAGGATGTTAAAGGTGGTAATACTCTTGCTATCTCACTTGCTCATCATCCAAAACTATTCCCTGAAACATATACAAAGATTTTAGAAATATCTGAGAGTACAGGAACACTTGAAGAGAATCTCAATTTCCTTTCTGATTACTACACTTCAGAAGTTACTGATTTAACTGAAAACCTAGCAACACTTCTCGAACCAATTCTATTAATTATTGTTGCTGTAATGATAGGACTATTAGCTATAACAATTGTAGGACCAATTTATCAGTTGATTGGAAGTATTAACTAATGAAGCAGTATCGGGCATTTACATTAATTGAGATATTATTAGCGATGGCTATTGTTACATCAATCTCAGTTTTTGCTGTCCCTACAGCCTTGAGCTCTGTATTTAGAGCTAATTCTGACTCTGCAGCTGAGATTGTTAGTAGTAGCTTATTTACTCAACAACAGAATGCATATACTGGATATCAAGGTAGTAATTATGGAGTATATCTAACAAATTCTACTGTTATTTTGTATACAGGTAATTCATATGCACAAGCAACAAGTACCAGAGTGTTAAATCTAAGTGGTTCGGTATTGTCTCATACCCTCTCTGGAAGTGATATTAATTTTAGTATCAATTCGTTATCTCCTTCTGATACAGGAACAATATATTTATCAAGTGGTGGAATATCAACTCAAGTTATTATTAATCAAGCAGGAAATATATATATTCAAAAATGAAGAAATATACTGGATACAGTTTAGTTGAATTTGTAATTGCAATTGGAGTATTTGCGGCTGTTGCTAGCTCTGTTGTGTTCTTCTCAATAGAAATATATTCATCAATTTATGACCAACAAATGAGAACTGTAGCTGATTCATCTCGTCAATCTATTATGGATAAAGTGTTGGCTGTTAAAGCTAGTTCTTGGGCAGAGTTAATTGCAGGCCAAGGAGCAGGTACCTTCTATCTTGATGAGGTAAATGGTAAATACACACTTGCAAGTGGTACAAGTACACAAGGAGCTATTGCATATTCAATCACTGTTGGAGGTGTAAATAGAGATTCAAATGGTGTAATAACACAAAGTGGAGGAACTGATGATCCGCATACTAAAAATATTAGTGTGAATTTCACATGGACAGATAAATTAGGTAGACCTAAAAATTATAGTAACTCATTCTATCTTAATGATTGGTTTACATATAAATGGTTTCAAACTACTAAATCAGAATTTGATTCTGGTACGTTTTCTCAAACCCTTTCTAGAAATAATAATGGAGGTGAAGTTGAATTAAGACAAATATTCTATCCTGACTGGTGTAAACCAACTCTAGCTCAAGAAGTATATAACATTCCTGGTAATGCTACTGCTAAAACTCTCTTTTCATACCCTGGTACTACGTATCTTGGTACAGGTGGAAGTGCACTAGGTGAAGCATTTACAAAATTAAATATTACAGGTGTTGATACACCTACAATTAATGTTGAAGGTAGTTTTAATGGATATACTACAAACAATATTTTTGTACTAGGAAACTATGCATATCTTGCAACTGCTCAAAATGATAAAGAGGTTATAATTCTTGATATAACATCAACTCCATATACTGAAGTGGGATACTTTAATACTTCAAGAACGGAAGATGCTAATTCAGTCTATGTTGTAGGTAATGTAGGATATGTAGCTGCAGGAAGATATGTATATGCTTTCGATCTTACCTCGAAAACAGGTTCACGTTCACAAACAAGTATTAAACAAGTTTCCCTTAATCAAAACTTCCTACAAACTGCCTCTGTTAGTCAGATTGTAGTTAAGAACAACTATCTATTCGCCTCCCTTGAAAATGACTGGTATGAGTTGGCAATTGTTGATGTTAGTAATCCTGCAAATA
>CAZIIC010000036.1:2157-6055 GCA_964539195.1 uncultured Candidatus Saccharibacteria bacterium | reverse complement strand
AGAATATTTTTCATGTACACCGTAGGCCAAAGCAGCAACTACGGCAGCACGAGGAATTTCATGATCAATCATTTCGCGAGTAACTGGAGTAATTAAGTGTATTAATTTTCTTTCAGTACTCACAATTTTAAAAATATAATTTTTAGTACCTTGCGTAGCTGTTGAAGCATCAGACGAGATAATTATTAAGAGATTATCAAGATCTAAACTTTCTACTTTAATCAGATCAAATTGCTCAAGTGCTGAGATTAATTCGTTTTCAGGGAGTTCTAATGTAGAAGATAAGAGAGAAAGATTTACTGTTTCAGAGAACATTTTAATCGGTCGTTAACTTATAATATTTGTACCGAGGATTATACCTCTAATTTAGACTTGTATATAGAGAGCTATTTTGTTTCACTTATCTGTATTGGAAATTTAGGATTCTTTAATACCTCATTCATACCTCCATGAGCTAGAATATATATCTTCCTTACAATTGATTTGAAGTTATCTAAAGTCTCGATATAGTCTACAGCTCCGTGACTATAATCTCTTTCTAAACTTAGAGATTGATTTTTTTGTATTGTATTCATCAAATACATGATCGAATTAAACTCTTTTTCTGAAACATTAACTTTTCCGAACTTTGGAAGTATTTTATTATTTAATACTTTTGATAGTTCTAACCTAAACATTGATTTACCTTCTACTTTGGCTAAAACACTTGAGAGAACTGTCATAAATTCAGAAGCAGTTGGGAAGTCAAATAACATCTGATCAACTGTGGATGCTAAATTCACATTAGACAATGGAATACTATTATAAAGTTTAAACTTGTCACTCATCCTTAGTATAAATATCCCCGATCCGACTGGATATTCAATAAACCTTCGATTAGATTTAAGAAACTCGTTATATCCATTTAACAATACTTTTACATCTAAATACCCTAAGGCTTCTAATCTTGCTGTCGTAGAATTACTAAATTCATATCTTTTAATTGATAATGTATCAAAGAAACGTTTAACTTTTGCCTTTGATCTTACATATACCTGAAGTCCTTCTTCATCAAACTTCTGTTCTAAAGTATTATTTTGCAATACAAAATCTAAAAGTAATTCTTGATTCTGATCATCTAAATCTGATCTTAATACAATATCAACAATGCTTTTTAATGTATTTGAACCTCTAACGGGTACATCTCTTAATCCATTTAAGATTGATATTACGGTTGTACTATCAACTGACTTAAGATTTAATAGACTCTCAAGTGCAAACAATCCTAAGTCTCTAAATCTTCTTGAATCAAATTCTTTTTGTTCTTGGATGTAATATGTAGCCGTATATTCATATACATCTGCAAAATCTTTAAGTACTCCTCCTTTTAGCGGGTCAATAATTTTACTTCTATTAACTGTATCAAGTAATTCAGCGAGAGTATCTAATTCTAAACCTTTCTTCATTATTATCTTTTCTACACCATCGAAAAGTCTTAGTGAACTTCTATTACCCATATTTCCCAATATCTCTTTTTGCGCGTTTTGGAAACCAAGTATAAAGTCTGGCCCATCAATGTTTGGATTATTTCTAAACTTTTTAAGCAGCCTCAGAACAGGGACTATTTCACTGATATCCCAATCAGTTATTTCTTTTTCAACTACTTTCTCATCTTCAACAGCAAACCTATCACCAATAACATGAAGAGCTGTTTTAAATACTTGAATATCTTCTACTTCTATTAGTCCTCTGTTATATACATCACCAACTAAATGATCTACAATTTTAGGGGATTTAAAAAACTCGGTGTTTAACGGTCTAAGTTCTAACATTTACTCAGCTCATAATCTTAATTATTGGGATTATACACCTTACAATTCTAGAATTATATGCCTGTACTACTCATATCTTAGAGCATTAAGTGCAGAGACTTCTGTTGCTCTTCTTGAAGGGTACCAACCTGTGAATATGCCGACGATACCAGAGAGAAGTAGGATTGAAAGAACAAGTACTGTTGGAATATATGTTATGTCTAATGCACTTTGGCCTTGGCTAATAGCAAGTCCTGAAAGCATTAAACTAATTAGTTTACCTAATAGATATGCAAATATTAAAAACCTGAAACACCTCCTAACACTCATACTTACAGATTCTGCTAAGAAAAGTATTTTAATTTCAGCTGACTTCATTCCCATGGTCTTAAGAAGCCCTACTTCTCTAGTCTTTTCCATTAGTGATACTGTTAGGGTATTAAACATTCCAAGTGAAGCTACACCTAAAGCTATTAATCCAAGGATAAAGAGACCAATTCTAATATTACTAAACAAATCACCTATCCTATCTACTGTATCTACAACAGATGAGGTTTGAAATCCAAAAGATTCAATTTGTGATCTAACTTCCTGAAGTTGTAGTTGATCTTTAACTATGACTTTAACCATTGAAACATTCTTTAAACCTTCTACTTTTACATCACCAAGAGGAACAAATACTGTAGGTGCAGAGGTATCTGAAGTTACACCAATGATTTTAAATTTATGAGCTTCAGACTCAGCAAGATAGTTAACCTTATCAAATAGTTTACTATCAAAAATTATACTTGCACTAAATTCTTCACCTAAAGCTTTATCGGAATCAAGTCCTAAAATATTTAACATAGCTTGGTTTACAACTGCTACTTTTTTAGCATTCTCTGGTAGTTTTAGGATATTCTTCTCTACTTTTTCAGTATTACCTAAATCAGAAGAAATTGAAGCCCAATCTATTGTTTTATCTTCTTTAATTATTTCTTCTAAATCTATTAAGTTTGAATCTGAGCTACCAAGAACAGCGGGAGTTTCTTTCTCAAATTTAACTACTTCACTTAGTTTTACAAAAAAAGTAGTGCTAATCTCTTTCGTTTTCTCTAATTCAAACATCGAGTATGTATTACATACACCTTTACATTGTGAATCAGTCCAGAGTGTTGAAGATATTCTAATCCAATATCCATATTCTTTGCCATTTTCTGCTTTGTATAAATAGTTTTGATCATCTGAATATGATGGTCCATAGACAAGGGTACCATTAAAATATTTATCAGAATTAGGATTTAATACTGATTTAAGTGATTCATTTTCTAGATCAAAAAGGAGAACAACCTCAGGTTTATTCTCAAATTTAAATGTCATCTCCTTAATGTTAGCGCCTGTTAATGATTCTGAATTAGTAATATTTAGTTTAACAGTGTATCTTTTTGCTTCAACTTTATCCTCAGTGATATATCCTGAAACAGTTTCGGTCTCATCTACTGTTTTTAATGGCATATACTTACCATCAATACATCCATATTCTTTTGACACGTCACACTTAACTGCTTCCCAAGCTCTAAAACTGTCATATATCCATCTTGAGTATTCATTTCCTTGATTATCAAATGCCTGATTACCTGAGTTATTTTTATACACTCCACCCCACAGTTCAGTTGCATCTTTTTTAACTCCTTCTCTCTTTGTGTATCCAAGTATCTTGGAACTTGTTTTAGGAGAAGAGTATATTGGTTTCCAAACTTGTGGGAAAATTGAATAGTCAAGTTGACCTATTTGTTTTTTGTACGAGTCTTTACTAATTATTGAAGTTTTTGCACCAGCAACAAGTCCTACTTCTTTAACTGGCTCTTGAGTAAGTTCACTACTATCTTCAAAATACTCACCTTTTATTAGTTTTACTTCAGATTGTTCAAAGTACTTACTTGGTACTGCATTAACAATTACATCTGATACGGCATTATTATATGTAACTTTAGATACAGAAGTAATCGAAGGTATAAGAGTTTCAACTCCTGCAAGACTTTTAATTTTATTTAATGTCTCAATATTTATCTGTATTGGAGAAGCCTGTGAGGTATTTACATCGATTTGCTTCATTTGGTTTAAAGTAG
>CAZIIC010000036.1:0-2147 GCA_964539195.1 uncultured Candidatus Saccharibacteria bacterium | reverse complement strand
ACTAATCTTTCAAAGCCATATCCCAAAGAGAGGAGGAGTATTACAGCTCCAAATCCTACAGCCATTCCTCCAATTGTTACATAAGTTCGACTCTTTTTACTTGCTAAGTTATTTAAAGCAAGAAGTATTAAATCTGAGTTTTTAACTTGTTTTTCTCCATTATTATCCAATACTTTTAACAACTTTTGGTAGAGATTGTTATACATATTGGTAAATGAAAACATCTTGATCTTCTGTATATGATTTTTTACCTTTGACATTCGTTTAGCTTCAACAAGTGTCACTATGTACTTTATGAATGTAAAAAACAGTAGTACAAAAAACTTGGAAAGTGTTGAAACAACTTTGAGAAAAGCTTTGACCTTTTTAGGAGTTTCTCGCAAATTTTCAACAAGTTTTTGTATATTTATTTTCATATCGAGAGGTTATCTTTTTACCAGTTTAGCATACTTTTCAAGTCCTTTGTCCCCTCGTTTATATTCTTGAACAATTAGACCATCTACCATTTGAAGAGATCTTGTTGCATAAGGTAAAAACATCAGGTCGTGGGTAACCATGATTATAGTATTTCCTTTGTTATTGTACTCTGCAAACAGTTCCATTAAATCAATACTCGACTTTGAATCAAGGTTTCCTGTAGGCTCGTCTGCAACAAGAAGAGTAGGTTCAGAGATTAATGCTCTGGAAAATGACACTCTTTGTTGTTGTCCTGAAGAAAGTTCCATAGGTGATTGGAATGATGATTCGTTCATATGCACCATATCTAGTACTCTAGATGCTCTTTCTAACCTGTCTGCTTCTGGAATTCCTTTAAGTGTGAGTGGGAACGCAACATTCTCAATAACATTGAGTGACTTTACCCAGTTCTGTTGCTGATATATTAATCCTACTCCTTCTTTTCTTATTTGTGACCTTTCATCTTCATTAAAGTCATATATGCTTTTACCTTCAAAAAGAACTTTACCAGTCGTTGGTGATTCAAGACCAATAAGGATATTCAAGAGTGTACTTTTACCACATCCAGATGATCCGAATAAGATAATAAATTCTCCTCTTTTTATACTTACATTTACACCTTTAAGAATATCAATTGTCTTCTTTCCTATAGGGAATGATTTATAGATATCTTTTCCAGTAAGGACTTCTTCGTTAGTTTGCTTCATTTTCATAGTCTGTATATTTTAGATTTAGTCTTTGTGGAAAGATGAAGATATTTTTTCCTTCCTCATGCAAAGAAATATTAAAGCCCTTTGGTGGCACATAGTCAAAGACTACAACATGAATAACATCTTCTTCACTACTTGTTTGAGTAACAGTCTTTGAAAATGAGAAGAACTTTTCTTTATATTTAGCATATCCAATACTTGGTTTATTACTTTTCCAAAAAACTAATGCTTGAGTCGGTGAAATGAATGTTACTTCAGTATATTTCCTAGTCGAATTATCAGCGACATTAACTATAATTACATATATAATAAAAAGAAGTGTGGTTATTAGTATAGTTAATACTAAACTCCTATTTAGCTTCCCTTTGAATTCTATCAATCTCTTTTTCAATTTTGTTAGTTTGCTTTTAATATTCATTATCTAAAAAACGAAAATATTGATACTAAGTTATTTATAGCAAGATCAAGTGCGTTTTCCGTTGCGTTGTTTGTAACAACAACCTTATCAATTGAAACACCAATATTTTTATTTAAATCTTTTGATATAGCTCTTAAATGATAGACCTTAGAAGGGGTCAATCCAGATAATATTACAATATGGTTTAGGGTTAGGTTTGAATCTTCCTGTGATTTTTGTGAATACACTGTTCCTGTACCTTCACCAAATTCAACTTGTGATGTTGCTGGTTCATCTGTTTTATATGACACAACTAATTGAGCTGTTGCTTCTGCACCTGTACCTTGTATTTCGGTACTTACTTCTAAGTCATATACTTGAGGAGGTCTTAAATCAGCTGCAGTTGTATATGTAAGTACACCACTATTTGCTTCGTTACCCATAAAGTCACGGCCTGAAATTTCAATTGAGTACGTTGTATTTGGCTCAAGTCTTAACAATACCATTCGATGTAGACCTTTTTTCAATGTTACATTCACTTCATCAAGTGCTTTAGAAGGTGCATTTGAAGGATAGTATGTGAC
>CAZIIC010000035.1:5926-6379 GCA_964539195.1 uncultured Candidatus Saccharibacteria bacterium | reverse complement strand
GAGTTTGTACCAACTACTAAATCTGCAATCATATCATCATTTGTTTCTCCACCTCTATGAGAAATTACAGGTAGCCAGCCAGTATCTTGTGTTAGTTTAATAGCATTTAGTGTTTCAGTTACTGTTCCAATCTGATTTAGTTTAATTAGTACTGCATTAGTTGCATTACTTGCTATACCTTTTTTAATTCTTTCAACATTAGTTGTATAGAAGTCATCGCCGATAATTGTATATTTATCTCCAACATCTTTGGTAAATATTGACCAGCTAGTCCAATCTTCTTGATTGAATATATCTTCAAGTGCTGATATTGGATATTTTGCATACCATTCTTTTTGTAATGAAATCCATTCTTCTGAAGAAAGACTTAAATTTTCTCTCTTAAGGTTGTATTTATGTGATTCTTTATCGTAGAACTCTGAGGCAGCAGCATCTATTGAAAGTGTAAATTGA
>CAZIIC010000035.1:990-5916 GCA_964539195.1 uncultured Candidatus Saccharibacteria bacterium | reverse complement strand
TAAATTGATCATATGGTTTGTAACCAGCTTTCTCGATGCCTTGAAGCATAATATCAAAGGCTTCTGTATTTGATTGGATTTGAATTGGTGCAAATGCTCCTTCAAAACCAACTGTAGCACTGTATCCTTTTTCAACAAGAATATCGTGTGTTGCATGGAATATTTCTGCTCCTGCTCTTAGCATTTCTTTGAAGTTTGGGAACTTTTCTCTTTGAGGTATTACCATAAACTCTTGAAAGTCGGTTGCCCAGTTTCCATGTGCTCCACCTTCCATAATAAGTACTTGTGGGGTAGGCATCTGAAGTTCTACATCTTTTCCGAAATGTAATTCTCTAAAGTATTCATATAGTTGAATACCTCGGGAGAGAGCTGTTGCTCTACAAAATGCCATTGATACGCTTAAGATACTGTTACCGCCTAATCTTGTTTTAAGTGGAGTTCCATCAAGTTGTATTAAGAATTCGTCTAACTCTTTCTGAGTATTAAAATTCTTTCCTACTATTGCTTGTGCAATTTCGTTATTTACAATATCAACTGCTTTAAGTACACCTTTTCCCAAATATCTTTGCTTATCACCATCTCTCATTTCAAGTACTTCTGTATCACCGGTTGATGCTCCTGCAGGAACATCTCCTTTGGCATACACTCCAGTATCAAGCCAAACAGTTGTTGAAATAGTTGGGAATCCTCTGGATTCTAAAATCTCTCTTGCATGTATCTTTGTTATTATCATATGGGCAGTATTACAGATTATTTCTTCAGATCAATTAGAAATGATGATGAATCTCCTGCCATTGTTGCTGGAAGTATTCCATTCCACTTTTCAATCCAAAGTTTCTTAATTAAGTTTGCACTTAATGTAGATTGCTGAAGTCTTTGAGCTGCTGCTTCACCTTCTGCTCTTGTGATTGAAGCTTTCTTTTTAAATTCTTCTTGTTGAGCAATATATTGCTCTGTAATTACTTTCTCTTTTTCTACTTGTTTCTGTTCAACTGCATCTACATAGTCTTGTTGGAAGTTAATAGCTCTAATACCAAATTCATCAAGGATTAGACCATTTGCTTCAAATCTTGGTTTCAATTCTTCACCAATCTTTTTAGAAACTTCTTCAACATTTCCAGTATACAAATCAATTGCTGCATACCCTCTAGGTATGTTTCTAGCCCAAATTCTAGCGTCGGTCTTTATCACCTTTTCAACTAATTCTTCTTCAGTACCAAGTGTCTCAGCAACAGCCTTAACATTATTTGGGTTTACAGAAAACCTTACTGAAAATCTTACTGATATCTGTTGTCCATCTTTAGTCGTAGTATCTACTGGGAAGTCTTGGTAGTCTGCTTGTGATTGTCCTTCATTTGGGTTAGCAAGTGTTTCATAGATAATCTTTTGAGTTCTATAGACAATTAGGTTGTCTACAAAAGGAACCTTAATATGTAATCCAGGTTTTAGTGGATCGCCTACAATCTGTCCAAATCTTGTAAGGACACCAATAGTTCCATATTGTACTGTAAAGACTGTACTAAATATTACAATAAGTGCAAATATTCCTATGAATACTCCTCCTATTATTTTTGTTGTTTTGTTCATTTTTAATTATTTTATCTTATATATATTCAATTAAACCATTTATACACTATACTTTCAATATTAATATTATGGTGATATCATTATTGCCATCAAGCCGAGGTGGCGAAATTGGCAGACGCACTACCTTGAGGTGGTAGCGGGAGCAATCCTTTGCAGGTTCAAGTCCTGTCCTCGGCACCAATTTTTATTCTGCCCAGAATTAAAAATTATCAAATTCAAGTATGTTCGAGAAGGTTAGAAGTATAAATGATGTTAATGTCTTTTTTGACGAGTTAGATACAATTGTTCCAGAGTTTGAAGCAATTAGCTTTTATCAATATGATCACCATTATAGCTTTGCAAGAATTCAAAGAGTAGGTAGTGTTGGAATTAAATTAACTCTTGCTTTTCATGGTGCTGAAACTACGGTTTTAAGGAAAACTACTCCTAAAGGCTTAGAGGTTATTGTGAGGGGGCATATACTCCTTGGTGATTACATTTACAGTATTGAAGATGATACACAGATAGATCAGCTCGATGATCTGTTGAAAAATGAGTTGTGGAGAACTCTATGTGTATTACAGGATGTTATAAATAATAGTGAGGTTGATATTTAATTTGAATAACAATTAAATGCTAGAAGTACTACAATCCTGTCTAACTATTATTCAGATTGTTAGAATTTAATTGCTGTAGTAATATATTGTGAATGAGTAATCAACTTACTAGACGTGATTTTCTAAAACTAACTGCTTCAGGTGCTTTAGGGTTGGCACTCTCGGAGTTAGGTCTTCATGGAGAAGAAAATCCATATTTTGATAAAGAGTTGGTGGATTTATCAATTGAGATACCTGAAGAAATTAAAACACTTGATAATCAGAAAGATACATTAGATGTATTACCTGAGTTTGATATTGAAGTTGAATCCCAAAAATACTCTATATTCCCATATAAAAGTAATGAAGAAAGAAATTTGGATAACCCTTTGTTTCGAGATTGGTATGAATTTGCAAAAGATAAAATACCTAATGCTCATGACGTTGATCCTAATGTTATTAATATCTCTCCCTTTGCAGGGATTAACATTGAAAATGTTCAAGCCTTAAGTGCCTTAGGGTGGGAGAGAAATCCACAAAAGCTTCTTGAGAGAATTATAAGAAATTGTCCTCCATGTACGAGATCAGATATATATCAAGACTTAATTGAAAAAGGAGAATTAGGAATTAGGGAGAAGGATTTGTTTTTGAGATTAAAAGAGGTTTGTAATATTTACGATAGAATTGATGCTCTGGATCTTCAATATTCTTTGCTACTAATTTCTGAGAAAGAGCATCCTAAAAAGAAAGAAATTGAAAACCGTCAAACTGAACTCAGGCAGCATAAATCTACCTTAATACAAGAATATTATCTGAACACTTGGAGAGAGCTAGAGGCTAGAACTTCTTGTCGTAATTTGATTTCAGAGGAAGAGTGTCATCCGGAGAGTAGTCATCATGACCCTGAGTTTAGAATGGATATAGCTCCAGTGCACTGCAATGGTTGGGTTATGCGAATTGTTGATGTCCTTTCTCAGGTTACTCATCGACCTGAGATTTCACCTGTTGGTATAAATGAAAATGGCAATTATTATTTTAAACAAGATGGAAGTGAAATTATTGCTTTTAATATGATTAGGGATTGGTTTTTGAATGAATCAGTACATAATGGATGGAGAGATGATACGGACTTAACTTATTCTGAAACACTTTCCGAATCTAAAAATCGATTAATTGTGTGTATAGGTTTTGTATCTGAAAACGCTGACAATTTCCCAGAAGATCAAGATCCAACAGCTACTTTAAATCATTTCTATATATTAAGAGGTTTGAATTTGCCAAATAAGGAACCTGTACTAGTGAAGGCGGAGATTAATGCTAATGTTCCAAATGGTGAGATGTTTTTACCAATTGAACCATCAAATGATTTCCCAATACTAGGGTCAGGGAAGTTTAAAGTACGAAAGTTTTCAATTCCCATATTGCACTGAAGAAATTGGATATAGTTACTTAGGTTGTCTTATAGTATAATCCATAATCAAGTTTATAATTATTAATATGGCCATTAATGGTATACTTAGTGAAATTGATGCTGCATTAGTTGAGCTAGAGTCTATGGATTTGCTTAAACGTATGTCAGATCCAAGTATTGAAGATAGAAAAGCAAGTCAGTGTGTTGAACTGGCTACTACTATTTTAGAAGTATTAAATAATCAACAACTTTTTGAAATAGTTAAGGCATATAGCTATGGAAGAATTCCAAAATCAACTCCACCGGGCACTGAGCACTTTCTGCAATCTCATGGCTTTTCGTTTAGAAATGAAGGACCTTCAATTCCATTGAGTGATTTCTTTTTGAATTATCCTGAGGCTATTTGGATAGCAGTTTTTAAATTTATTGATCTCCCTTTTACCGGAATAAAAACTAGGGATGATGAGGTTCTTTATGTCGAAGTTAATGAAAAGTTAAAGATAAACTTTAGCATTATTAATTCAGGAATAAGGGATAGTAATCCTAATATGCTTTATACATACTTTCAAATTAGAGATTAAATTAATAACAATATTATTGTAAGTAAAAAACATCAAAGCCATGGTATTGAATATGTATGGGATCCAAGAATAAATGAAGGAGGTGCTCAAGCGGTCTCACGGCTACTTGCACAAATGGAGGACTTAAAAGCAAATTTTGATATTGTAACAGTTTCGAGAAATGAACATGAATTTGACATTTCTGAACAAGATGAAACTGCTTGGAGCTGTTTAAGATTGGCTCGAATGATTAAAAATCTGGTTAATGACCAAGAAGTTAGGTACGCAATTTGGAGAGCCGCGCAACATAGTTATAATGGATTTTATTGGTGTGATATACCTATAAAAGCAGTTTTAGACAGAAATGGTTTTCATGATGGAAATAAAGGGGAATTAGTTGTATTATACCTACCTCAAGTTTCAATTGATATTATTCAACAAGCCGTCCTAACATTTGCCGATATAGTTCCAACAAGAATTGTTGATAGAGAAGATGAGAGGCAAAGAGTTATATATTTACCTAACCAAACATGTGTAAGATTTTCGCATTATTGCATAGCGTTAGGGGAAAAGGGTCCATTTAACGGTTATCTAGATACTCACTTTTTTGCTTTTGATGATAATAAACAATTCGAGGAAAGGTTTGCACTTGTAGATTAATAACTTTCTGACTAAAATAATTAGTTTCCTTGAAAATATACTAAAGCATTGATACAATACTGAAGTTATGGGTGATTAGCTCAGCTGGTTAGAGCACTTCGTTTACACCGAAGGGGTCGTAGGTTCGAATCCT
>CAZIIC010000035.1:0-980 GCA_964539195.1 uncultured Candidatus Saccharibacteria bacterium | reverse complement strand
CTTGATTTGACCCTGTCTGTGGAATATTCAAAACTGCTAGTTCTCGTGCCATATAAGAAATATATCATATTTAATTAAGGTTAATATAAAAACAAAATACAATACGAATTTAGAACTTCTTGCTGAAAAATAGTATCTGACCATTTATTACTTTCCTATTTATTGAGGAAATAACAACTTATCCAAATTCTCCATTATTTTCATTGCAGTTAGACCTTTTCGTTTCTTCTCGTCATTTAGTAATCCGTATAAATACTTTTCCATTCGGTTTACTTTTTGATCAGAAATAGCCATAGGACTACTATTAGTAAACATTTCTCTATTATTTCCATTGAGAATTGGGCTTTTTGATATTTTAGAGTTATATGAACTTTCTTCAACTCTTTTGCCTGTTAATGCTAATGATAAACAGGCAACAAATCCATAAATATCTCCTTCTTTAGTATGTTCCATTCTCTTGGTATCTTCTTGTGACGTATATCCATTTGAATTCATGAAAATATTGGGATTTGCAATATTGGAATTACCCAAGTCAATTAACCATCCAGATCCTTCCTTGTCAAAAATAAGATTTTCAGGTTTTACATCTCCATGTACAATTCCTTCTTGATGGCAAATATCAATAGCTTGAGCTATTGTTTCAAATCCTGCTGTAATTCCATAAATACTATTAAATTCAATTTTGTCTAGTGTTTTTCCATCATCAATACCTTCGATTACTTGGATAACTTGTTTTTGTGTATTTTCAGAGTCTGCAATTTCAACGAGATCAAATGCTAATATTTTAGGAATGTGAATCTCAGGGTATTTATCTTTTAATGCAGTTTGCCTCATAGCTTCCCTTATCATTATATCTTTAACTTCAGAAAATTCTTCTGGTGTTTCAAACCAATCTTGATTTAAAGTGTGTGTCTTTATATATACTGGAACTATCTTTCTTGTCGATTCTTCTTGAGATTCAACTCTCATCTTTCCTTTGT
>CAZIIC010000034.1:0-6522 GCA_964539195.1 uncultured Candidatus Saccharibacteria bacterium | reverse complement strand
GTTACTGGTTTAGCTGGTTGTTGCTCTGTTACTGGTTTAGCTGGTTGTGACTCTGTTACTGGTTTAGCTGGTTGTTGCTCTGTTACTGGTTTAGCTGGTTGTTGCTCTGTTACTGGTTTAGCTGGTTGTGACTCTGATGAATTTGAATTCTCTGCCTGTAGAGACAATTCAGCACTTACTTGAACATTATTTTGAGTAACAGGGCTTCTGTCTATAACTGCTAGATTGTCACCTGAATTTCCAGATCCAACATGACCTGTAACTTGGCTATTATTTATCCTTATTGAATTATCAACTGGCTTTGCAACAAGAACTGCTCTTAATTCGGCTTCTTTTTGAGCAAAATTATTTGCATCTTCGGGTTTCATTCCAGCTGTAGCTGCAATTATCCTATCTAAATCACCAGGACTAAGCTTCTGTGTTACATCGCCATTTATTGCCTGGATATTTCTTGCTTCTCCCATGATTATTCTCTTACCTGATCTAATAACTTATCTAGTTCTTCAAATTCACCATCTTCAAGTAGTTGCATTGCTTTCTGGGTATCTTCATCAGATAATTTGGATATTTTCTGTCTAAGTTTTACATCTTCAAGAAGTTCATACTTTGTATCCTTCATAATTGAATCAAGAATTTCATTAAACAAAGTATTTAAATCTTTGTTAGTTCTCTGTCTTAATAGCTCATTCATTACAATGATTTGTTGTGCTGTATTTGGATTTGGGTCTGCATTAATAAAGTTTCTCCAATTATCCCAATCTGTATCGGTCATTACAGCACTAATCTTTGCTATTGTTTGTGTTGAAGCAGTTGAGGCTATACTTAAACCTAAAGTTTCAAGTTGCTCTTTATCTAGCCCTAACTCAGAAAGTTGTTTAATGAAGATGTTAATTTTGGTCTGTACTGGGTCATCAAATACAATTAAATTTGATATGTCCGATTGGGCAGGATTCATGTAAATTTACTAATAATTATTACTAATTATCAGAATAAACGTATGGGTAATTATTGTCAATAGCTCATATTGTTAGCTAATGCTTTCGGCAACCTTTCTCTCTGCTATTTCTCCTACTCTAGCTATAAATACTTGTATTTGATCATCATTAAAATCAATATCTTGCTTTTCGCAAATGTCTGTTAATAGACTTTTAGCAACGTTTTTAGGGGTATCTAAAGAGCATATAATTTTTATTTGCGCAAATGATAATGCTATTGGGAAAGTATATCGTAAATATTCAGAAACTCTCGTTAAGATTGGGAGGACACTCTTCTCATCCTTACGTATATCATTCGGAGTTTTAGCCCTATCTACCCTACATTGCATTCTTGTTATTACTTCCCTAAAAACTTCTAATAAAGTATTCCTTATCTCATAATCTTTGTTTGGAGAACTGGAGTATTCTTTCATTTCATCAAGTTCTTCTTTTAATTTATCAAATATCTCTTTAGCCTGTGCTTTCTGTTCATCTAAATCTGACTTATCGTCAACTTTCAAACCTTTCATTCTCTCTTCATCCCGAAGCTTTAGAAGTTCATCTGCTATTTCTAATGATATCTCTTTCGTTTTAGCCCTATCTTCAAAGAGTAAATCTGATTTTTCAGGCTCCAGCAAATCAATAATACCAAAATAAACTTGATGGTCTTTTCCAGTTTCTTTTTTTAGCATATTCACAAAGTCAACAAATAACTTGTACTGTCCTTCAGTTCTTGGGTAGGTATCAATCATATGGTTAAGATTTCCCGCGAGTACTTGTCTAATTATTTCAAGCAACATTATTGAATGTGTAAATGAATCAGAAACCATAATTCCTTGCCCAACTATTGGTCCCGCAACTGTTCCTAGTGGTGCATACATTTGATATTTGGCTTCTCCACTAGGGTTAAACACCCCTTTTGTCCCAGTATTTGTTGTTGATAGATCTTTTAATACTTCCAGTAGTTTACTAAACTCTTTAGACTTGCTACCTTCATCTGCTCTCTCCCTTAATGCTTCTTCAATTGATTCGATATTTGTTCCTTTACCAGCGCCCTGAGGTGCTACAAGTGTTTTAAACTTTTGTGGTTGTAGGTCAGGGTTTACCTTATACAATGTAACAAAAAGGTTCTCTAATCTTGGGAATATTTTTGAGAAGAATTGCTCCAAAACAATATTATTTGCTTCGTGTACATTTAGATCTTTTAACTCTGGTCTTGATTCAATTAACTCTTTACTAAGTGAAAACATAAATTTTGGATTAAAGACCTGATTTGTAAGTAGTACGAAGTTTTCAATAAGTAATTCAAAATCTTTTGGTGTTGATCCTTCCTTAATCGAAGTTTCCATTTCATCTATAATTATATTGTAGTTTTCAAAAGCTGTCTCATATGCAGAATCTTGATTTTCGGTACTATTTGTAGAGTTATCTAAACTTTCTGAACCAGCTGGATTATCTACTTCACAATTAGTAATAATATTTCCTACCCTACCTAATATTAACGACTCTTCAACAGTAATATCACCAGTATCAACGTCCAAATGGCTTACTTGGACAACATTGCCAACATTTCCTGTTACTGTTGATCCTGTAATTTTAATACTTCCCGTTCTAATCATAGTAAAGTTCATCTACATTTAAAATTGTTGTGAATTATACTACTTAGATTTGAATATAGAAAGATTATATAAGCCTGTAAACTATAGGTCTTGTATGGTATAATATTGTATTAAAATAATCTTAAAAGTATGTACGATTTATCGGTAGTAATACCAGCATACAATGAAGAAAAAAGAATTGCTCCAACGCTTAAAAGTATTGGTAAGTACTTTGCCCAATCTGATATTAAGTGTGAAGTAATTGTAGTAGTAAATAACACAACAGATAATACTGTTGGAATTGTTAATAAAATATCTAAATCATATCCTTTTATTAAAGTTCTAGACATTAAAGGATATACAGGTAAAGGTGGTGCTATAGCCAGAGGTGTAAAAATGGCTAAAGGTAAATATATTGCATATCAAGATGCAGATGGATCATCTCATGTTGAAGATCTCATTAAGGGCTATCACAGAATGTTAAACAGCACTAATCTTGATATTGTAATGGGTAGTAGATACATTAAAGGAGCTCATATTTCAGGTGAACTTCCTGCATATAGGTTTATCTTTTCAAGATTATTTAACTTTGCCGTTAGAACAATATTTCAACTTAACTTTGCTGATACTCAGTGTGCAGTTAAAGTTATGAAAAAACAAGTAGCAAAAAAGCTTCTAAAAAATCTTACAGCTAAGAAATGGACTGTTGATGTTAATCTGTTAATAGATGGAAGATTTAATAATTACAATGTTTTGGAATATCCAATTAATTGGATATATAAGGATGGGTCAAAGTTAAATGTTAAATCGGCAATGTTTGAAGTATCTCAAGAATTAATTAGTTTAAAGATATATCAGACTAGAAAGACTTTTGGCTTGTTGATAAACAGTATCAAAAACACTATTTATCAAACTATTCCTTTGAGATAACGTTAAGATATTCTTTCCCAATATTCTCCCAACTTCTTCTCTCTCTTACTTTCCTTGCAAACAATTTCATTTTTTCTTTCTGCGATTCACTAATATCTAATATTTTAGTGAATAATTCTGTAGGATTATCTAGGTTGAATACTAAGTCAGACCTTACAATTTCAACCTCATTCATAATATTTTGTATATCTTGCGTTACTAAGTATGGTGCGATTTCATTAGATATTAGTACAGGCTTTTCATATTCAAATGCATGAGAAAGAGGTCCACTTGATGACATTAAGGCTCTATATGGCAATACTTGAATATCTGCATTTGCAAAAAGTGTTTCGAAATCTTTCTCTTCTACATACCCTGTTATTTGTATATTAGAAGATTTAGAAGCGAGTTCTTCAATCTCTTTATAGTACTTAATGTATGCGGGATTATCCCTTTGTGTTGGACTCATACCTCCGGCTAGTTGTATGAAAAACTTGTCGGCTAGTTCAGGATTTATTTTAGCAAATTCTAAATATGCATTTATTAACCAATCAGCACCCTTGTACCAAGTTATATGACCAAAATAGAAGAGATTAATTTTTGAATGTGGCTTTTTAACAATAGTTAATGGCTTAACTTCAACTCCATGAGGTATTACATACACATTTTGAGTATTACCTATTTTACCTAAGTTTGTTTTATGTACTTCATCTAAAACAATGACTTTTTTAGAATGAGAGACTATAAATCGGGTTAAACCAACTAGTAATTTATTTATTACGGAGGCTTTAATGCTCCCCTTCTCTATACCTAGATGTACAGAAAGCGCATTGATATCAATAATCACTTGATGAAGAACTGTTATTACTTCATATCCAAGAATTTTGGATACGAGAAGAAATATTGATATTAAACCAGTTGCTATATTTCCTCCGAAAGTAGCTAGTTCAAACTCTAAAATAATCTTTGTATTTCTGTTTTCAAACTTCAATATATCTTTAAGAAGCGTAAAGGACAGAAAAGGACTATTCTTTTTCCACACTCTTTTCACTTTTACATCCTCTTCAATATATTCGCCATTCTCTTCTGGGTGAACTTCTGCAAGTACAGTAATATTGAAAGTGTCTTTTATTGAATTCACGGTATTTTTTGCAAAAGATGCTAGACCACTAATTCCTTTTCCAAATATACTTCCATTGGTTGGATATGAGGTTATTACTACAATGTTTTTATCTTTCATATATCTTTATATCACCTAAATCATTTACTAGTCTAAAATTGTTTACAATACAGTTTGTTTGCTCAATATATTCATCATTAACAACATTGGTATCTAGAATTATATTACCCTTGAAATCTTCTATATTACACTTCATAAGTGATTCAGATAGCGTTTTATATTTCTCATAATTGTTAAAATATCCAAGTATTCCACTTGTCGTTGAATCTCCCTTTGTCATATATGGTACAAATTCTGATCCAAAATATCCAAATTTGTAGGTATAGAAGTATGAATCAGATGGAGTGGGAAGGTAGTAATATGATTTACTTGATTCTAACTTCTTATCTAATTCAAAATATACCGAAGGAATTTGAATTGTTAACTGTTTCGCAAATAGATTACCGTTAAATATAGGAAGAACGTAGATTAAGGAAGTAATTACCAATACAACTGTTAGCCAGTTTTTATTTGAATTAATAATCTTACTAGTTGCAAGAATTATTATTGGTATTAATGTTAACGGCCAGAATTTACTCCCACTCCATCTAAAAAATTCCGAAATTACAGGAATATTGTCCGTTACTTTTAGAAGTGTTGCGCTCATAAGGATGAGTCCTAAGAATATTACTAAGTGCAGTCTATTTAACTTTTGAGTATCTTTATCTTTTACAATGATCGTAGTTAACGCTATTAAGAAAGGTATTAAACCTAGTATCATAATTATTGGATTCTCATAATATGATAACGATGAGAATAGTTTCTTTCCCTCTATGTCATGGGTCTCAACCCATGAGTTTTTAAAAAGAACATTGTTTATTAAATTATTTCTAATAACTCCTGAGGCTCTTAAATCTTCAGTTATCTTTTCTGTTAATGGATTCTCTCTAATTTCTGAATAACTATTAAAAATTTTTATTAATACAAATTCCCTATTCCCTGCAAAAATAAATAATGAAAGTTGGGCAACAATTAAGAATGATAAAACGACAATCAATATTGATTTTAATTGTCTAAATAATCCTTCCCTACTCTGTTTGATTGTTAGGAAAGAGATTATAAATATGGCAAAAGTATATGAAATAGTTGAAACAAAATTTACAGTTGTTTGAAGAAAGAGAATTAGAGATATAATTCTTACAATCTTTAACCATAATATATTGTTCACTCTTTTCTCCTCAATTACCCTTAACCAATCAATTAACCAAGGTATAGAGGCATAAGCTGCTAGGAAAAAGAAATTAGGCTGATTAAATATCCAGAATGAAGTTAAGTTTGCTAAGTATAATATTCCTCCTAATAGAAATGCTGTATTTGATTTCTTTTCATCTTTTAAATTAATAATGTTTCTAACTAAATATCCACTTCCTAATACTCCAAGAATTAAACATATAAATATGTAGGATTGGTTAATTAACCATAGAGGAATGTTTAATACTTTAAGAAATTCAAAAAAAGGTAATACAAATATCATAGGGAAATATGCAAAAAATAGTTCTCCATTATTTCCAAATGTTTTATTTAATATAGATGTTGAATTAAGATATGGGGAGATGTTGTCAAAACCAGTAATGAAATAATTTGATCTGATATTTGCAATTACAAAAACAAGTATTAAAGCGAGTATGATGTAGGTATTTTTTAATTTCATATGTAAAAGTATCTCATATAACTTCAATATATTAAATGTTATGGTAATATATTGAAATATGAAGATATTAATGATTGCAAATAGACATAAACCTGCTTTTGGAGGCTCGGAAGAGGTACAGAGGAGTATACAGCATATTTTTGAATCACTTGGTCACTCAGTCACTGTCGC
>CAZIIC010000033.1:0-6896 GCA_964539195.1 uncultured Candidatus Saccharibacteria bacterium | reverse complement strand
ATATTCTATCAAAAGACATTGTTCGTGCTGTTGCTGGTCCATTTGTTAGTACACGTACCCATATCTCATCGGATGAAGAAATTGAGTTTGACAAATCAAATCCAGACGTAGTGGTGGAGTTAAAGGATGTGGCGTATTCAATATCTCCTGTTCCAGTTGCGGTGACAGTACCTCCAGCTTGCCTCCAAGATCCACCTCCAGAGAAGTCTCTAATATATACGCCCCAGGTTAAGTCCACGTTACTAACAGACATTTCAGAAAGGAAAAGGAATGTGTTTGCACCTGCATACGGCTTTACATTTTTAAAGATAAAGTAGAAGTCCATCGGGGTACTACCTGCAGAGTTTGGTATTCCTAACCTATTGTTATCACTAGCCGTAACACCAGTATTAACAGCTCCAATGGTATCTGAAAGGAAGTTTGTAGTCGTACCTCCTGCAGTTTTAACAAGTGATGCTATCTCATATACAGGGTCAATTGCTACTTCAACCTGAGCAAAGTCTGTCTTTTGAACTATTGACGAACCCGTTGCGGTATATGTTCTTACCATAATTCTTTTATCGCTACTTCTTATGAAATCTGCTAAATCAGTCGTTATTGGCGTTCCAGGCGAACCGCTTCTTGTTGAGAAATATCCATCATATATTTCATACTGATGAACCGTATCAGTGGTTGGGTTTAAGGTTGTTCTTCTAGGTGTCAGTGTACGCCAACCTCCTCCGGTACAATCTGCGTCTGCTGCATAATCAACGCTAGTTGTGTTAGCCCAATCACAAATGTCGTGTTGATATGCTGTGGCTGTCGTAGTGTTTGATTGCTCTAGTGTAATTATTATCTTGTTTGCCTGTCTTAACTGCACACCATCAAAATATAGATAATATTTAAGACCATTTGTCGCATGTCTTGTGACACTCCAATAGTTAGAATCATTCCCCAATGTTCCTCTCCACGAGCCTACGTTTGCGTTATCTACCGCTGGAGCAGTACCCGTGACTAAAAGTCCCCCTGTAGCAGTGTATTGTGTTTGGATTGTAGTTCTATTTGTTTCTTCTACCCACCTAATGCTCATCATTGCAAAATCCCAGTCGGCAGTTACGCCTCCAGCAACATTTGTTGATGCTGAAGTTCTTAATCTTAGGTTCATTAAGTTGTTTGTAAAATCGATTGTGTCTTCAGGTGAAGATAACGTTTCTCTTTGAATGGTAGAATCTACAAAATAGTAGCTGGTGGAGTTGCTCGTATCAGTACCAACAGTATCTCTCCATCCAGGTCCTGCAAGTTCACCTCCTAAAGCTGAACTTCCTGAGTACTGCTTAATTTGAGGAGTAATTGTGATTGAAGAAATATTTGATCTAAATCGAAGTGCATGATGTATACCTGTAACAGACATATTACTAGCAACAGTTACTGGAAAAGATAAGTTATACGAGTATGCGTATTCACTGTTGGTTGTGTCATCATCGTTATCCTGAGGGTAATGGTTTGCAGGATACTCAATTGCGGCTGTATTCTGCCATGTTGAAGTGTTTGCTGTTGTAACAAGTCCTGCATTATCGTTTGTTAAATCTCTTGTATTTGTACAGTTTGTTGCAGTACCTGTTCCCCATGATATTTCACATTGCGAAGAATCAGTATTTACTGATCCAAGTATTATGTAGAGGTTATCAAATCTAATGTCATATATTGCCGCTGGTGAATTTGTTAAATATCTAATCCACACTTCATCTGAGGAGGAAATATGGTCGTTAATATCAAAACCTGAAATTGTCGTTGAGTTAAATGCTGATATATATGTTGTATCCGTAGTACAAGCAGTACCCGTGATTGTAGTACCAATTTGGGTCCAAGTGTTATTACTGAAATTTCTCGCATAGATCCCAAATGTTAATGCGGTATTCGAAACACATATCTCAGAGCTAGCCATAATTGTGTTCATGCCGGTATATGTCTTTACATTTTTATACTTAAAATACAGATCAATTGCTTGGCTGGTGCCTGGTTGGGGAACCTGAAAACGATTACCATCACTTCCGTATCCTAAACTACCTTCTCCTCCAGCTCCAATTGCATCTGTGTAGTATGCTGTAGGTGTTCCAGCGGCAGTCCCTACATATTCGGCTGGCTCATATTCAGAATCAATAGCTGTTTCAACTTGTGCAAAATCAATTCTATACTGAACAGCTGAAGCAACATTTGAATATGTTCTAATCATTACGCGCTTATCTGAAGATCTAATGAAGTATGAAATTGGTGTGGTTATTGGAGTCCCCGGAGAAGATGTTCTGTCTGAAAAGTATCCGTCATATATTTCATATTGGAAAAATGCTTCGGCTGTATTTGTTTCGCTTTGATTTCTTGGACTTAGATTTCTCCATCCACCACCTGTACAGTTTGAATCTGCTACATTCTGAACTCCTGTTGAGTTAGTCCAATCGCATATTTGGTGCTGGAAGGCGTTATTTGTAGTTATATTGTTTGCTCCTATGTAGATGAGTAGTTTGTTCGCTCCTGAGATTTCCACATTATCAAAATATAGGATTTGACTTAAACCATTTGGGTTATTTCTTGATACTCTCCAATCATTACTATCATCTCCCATTGCCCCTCTCCAGTTTCCAACATTATCAACACTAGTTGCGACTTCAGCTCCTGTTTCTAATAATCCGCCTGTCACTGTGTATTGGTTTAATGCTCTGACTTTTTTATTCTCATTCTCTTGAAGAGAGTTCTTAAGAGGAATTACAGGTACTGGAATTAGATACGAAAGAATTACTAGAACACATAGGGATATTTGTAACCCTTTTCTAGCTATCTCTTTGATACTCTTTAATATCCTGTTCTTGTTTTTAAATCTAATCATCCTTAATATCACAATATCAATATTGTTTTGTCATTTCAAGGTAATTAGCGCTATAGTGCAAATATTTTTGCAATTATTTTTTGCCTCGTATATTATTTTAATTATGAATCTATTTATTGCCAATATCGGCACCTCAAACTCAATTATTAGTTGTAATTTCCAAGATGAGATTCTAATTAAAGTAGCCCAAAGAATTACTCAAGAGAGTAAAGGCGAGGGTGTAGTTACATATAGAGGGAAAAAGTATAAATATGCAAAGACTCCAGGCTTCATTTCTTTTTTTAACCTTTCCGATATCCATGATCTAGAAAATCTAGCTTGGATTGATCAACTAACAGGCGCATATAACCGGCATTCGTATTGGAAAATATTAAAAGAAGTGTTTTACGAAGCCGTAAGAAATGGTCATAACATTGGTCTAATTTTTGTTGATATTGATAACCTAAAAAAGATAAATACTGAAAGAGGATATTTAGGAGGAGATAAAGCAATTAAAGGTATTGGTGATTTAGTACAAAAGCGCGTAAGAAAGTATGATCATGTCTTTAGAATGGGAGGAGATGAGTTTGTTGTTTTAACTATGTTTAAAAAAGGTCAAAAGAACGCATTCAAAGCACTAGTTAAAAGAATTTACCTAAGTATTTCTCATAGATCTAAAACATTTAGTACTGCTTCCCTTGGAGCCGTTCTACTAACAAATAAAAAGCTAGTAAATATTGAAAAGAGTCACTCTTTCAAAAAAGAGTGGGAGCAAGTATTTGTACATGTTGATCAATTAGCTTCTTCTATCAAGAAAAGTACTAAGAACTCGTATGTTATTGAAGTAGTTCGCTAATTTTGATGTTTTGCGATTGCATCTACATAAACCTTCTTTGGTTGTACTCCAATAAATGTTTCAACTGGATTTCCATCCTTGAAAAGTATAACGGTTGGAATACTCATTACATTGTATTTCATAGATGTCTGTTGATTTGAATCAACATCTAACTTTCTCACCTTTACTTTCCCTTCGTTTTCTTTTGCAATCTCTTCAATTACAGGTCCTAATATTTGGCATGGGTAACACCAAGCTGCCCAGAAATCTACTAAAGTTAATCCTTTTGAATCTAATACTTCTTCTTTAAAATTATTGTCTAGTACTGCTAAATCTGCCATGATATTTATGATAAAATATTAAGTAATTAACAACACATTCTAAAACCAGAATGTGTTGTTGTCAAACCATATGAATATAGTAGTACTAAATAAAGAAAATATAAAGGAAGTTGTTGCACAAGCTGTCAAAGTGTTAAGGAATGGTGGATCTGTAATATATCCCACAGAGACATGTTACGGAATTGGGGTTGATGCTACCAATCAAGAAGCTGTTGATAGATTATATGATTACAAAGGATTCAGAGGTCAGAAGCCATTTTCTATGGCTGTAACAAATAGGGATATGGCAGAGAAATATGTTGATATTAATGAAATAGCAGATAACCTGTATAACAATTACCTTCCTGGGCCTGTTACTGTTGTTTCAAATAGCTTAGGTAAAGTGGCAAAAGGGGTAGAATCTAGTTGGGGAACGGTTGGTATTAGAATACCAGATCATAATGTGCCAATTGAGATTGTTAAAGCCTACGGAAAACCAATTACAGCAACAAGTGCAAATGTATCATATAAACCAGTTGCATATACTATTGAAAATCTTTTGAAGAACACTCCAAAGAAGTCACTAAAGTACATCGATTTAATAATTGATGCTGGGCAATTACCAAAGAATGTACCTTCTACAATTCTTGATACTACAATGAATAGCCTAACAGTTTTAAGAGAAGGTAAAGTTGAATTTGAAAATGCAATTAAAAAATCTAAACTACTTCTTGAAAAAGAGACCTACACTACTGATGAGACTATTGAATTAGGGTTTCAAGTCGCTTCAGAACTAATTCCAGTACATGATAATGGACCATTGATATTTGCTTTAAGTGGGGAATTAGGAGCTGGTAAAACACAGTTTACAAAAGGAATTGGTAAGTATCTTAATGTTATGGATATTGTTAATTCTCCAACATACACAATTATTAATGAATATATGAAAGAAAATGATAGTACATTGTCACTTGTTCATATGGATACCTGGAGAGTTGCAGATTCAAATGAATTCAAAAGATCAGGACTTCAAGAATACCTAGATAGAAGTGAGATAGTTGCCGTAGAATGGGCTGATAAATATTTTAGAGAATTAGAAGAACTTGTAACTGAGTTTGGAGGAAAGATTATCAAAGTTAACTTTCAATATTTAGATATAAATAGTAGGAAGATCTCCATATATCAAAGTTAATTATATTGATATAATACGATTATGAATATAAATATCCTAGCAATAGATACTAGTTGTGATGAAACTTCAGTTGCTGTTGTTCAAAATAGAAAGATACTTTCAAGTGTTAGATTCTCTCAAATTGATCTACATAAAGAGTACGGAGGCGTTGTGCCTATGATTGCTCGTCGAGCTCATCAAGAAAGTATACAAGGTGTATATGAAGAAGCTCTAAAGAAAGCTAAGCTAAAGATTGATGAAATCAACTATATTGCGGTTACATATGGTCCAGGTCTTGCAATTGATCTTGAGGTTGGGATTGAGTTTGCTAAAGAATTAGCTATTAAATATTCAAAACCACTTGTTCCAGTAAATCATATGGAAGGACATCTTCTTTCAAGTTTAGTTTTAAATAGTAAAGGGAAGGGTTTAGTTGATGAGGTAGAATTAGGAGATGTATTTCCTGCACTTGGACTGCTTGTTTCAGGTAAGCATACTGAGATAATACTAGTTTCTGATTTTGGAAAGTATGAAAAATTAGGACAAACATTAGATGATGCTGCAGGTGAGGCTTTTGATAAAGTGGGGAGGATGTTGAATTTTGGCTATCCTGGCGGTCCTGTTGTTTCTGAGTTTGCTAAAAAAGGTGAACTTGGAAAAATACAACTTCCAATACCAATGGAAAAGTCTAAAGATTTAAACTTTAGCTACTCAGGACTTAAAACTGCTTGTTTGTATAGAATTAAGGAATTAAGAGAGTCTGGTGTTGCTGAAAAAGAATGGATTTATGATTTTTGCAGAACATTTGTTGAAAGTTTAACTAGATCTTTAGAGATAAAGTTAGAGCTAGCTATTAAACAAAATCCAAATGTTAAAACTGTTTTAGTAGGTGGTGGTGTTATTCAATCAGAATTTATTCTTAGAAGATTGGGTAGTTTAGTAAAGAAGTATGATCTAAACTATTACTATCCAACAGTTGAAGATAGGGGTGATAATGCTGCAATGATTGGTATTGCAGCATTTTACAATGTGCTAAGAAATAATTACCTCACTAATGTAGAAGATATACAGAAACTAGATAGAGATCCTAGATTGAGTTTATGATTTCATCTCTTAAAAGTACTAGCAGATCTTTGCAATGTTTTATATCCTACTGGGTGTTCTTTACCGTCCATTATAACTTTTACTCTGTTTTGATCGAAGATTAAACTTTCAGTGTTAAAAACCTGAACTTCTCTTTTGTGTTTCAAGCCGTAGTCTTTATTCTTTCTTATTCCGAACATCGAAATGGGTAAATTGCCATCCACAGTTTCTAAGTAAATCAACACAACTTCATCGACTACCCTTATTGCAGTTTCAGGGATAGCCTTTTTTGGATCAATTATTTTATATTTTAACTTTTCCCCTATTGTAATAAGCTTGTCAATTAATGGGTCATCAATCTCAATCTGAAGGTTATAATCTAACTCAAGCTGTTCTAAACCAGGACGTGGCTTTCTTTCTGTACTGTCACCGGTCCATGGCATCTCTTCTCCTGTATGATATCCATCTCTATTATTTCCAAAGTCTTTAAGCATACTTACATTGGGTATTAAATTAATTCTTCTATTTCAAGTAATCGATTGTACTTAGCTAGTCTTTCTCCTCTGTCTGGACCTCCGAACTTACTCATTCCCGAGTTTGTACCAACTACTAAATCTGCAATCATATCATCATTTGTTTCTCCACCTC
>CAZIIC010000032.1:0-7018 GCA_964539195.1 uncultured Candidatus Saccharibacteria bacterium | reverse complement strand
CAACAGATGGAAAGATACTCTCTCTTGATTTAACATATTTAGATAATCCTTCCAATAGTACATTAGTTAAATACTTAGTTTCTGAATACGAAAAGGAAGGTGTATTATTAAACCCTGTTGCAAAGACATATGATCAGATGACTCGTGAGGTTTTAGCTTCGAGAGATTTTGAAATAATTCTTTATGAGATTGAGGTTTCAATTGATCCAGATCAGTATAATATTTGGCACTCATTAAAGATTGATTACCCTAATTTAAATATATCTGGATTTAAGTTTGATAGGGTGGATGTATATTTAGAGAGGGCTAGAAAATCTTTAGATAAAAAGTTAAGGTACGAGAACTATGTAAGTTTTCAGAAAGCAATTCTTACAGATACTCCAGCGATATTTCTGTATGAGCCTTCATATACCTATGTAATTCGAAAAGATATAAAGAACTTCAATAATAGTGATGCTAAATTCCCTCAACGAAGATTAAAGAACATTAATCTGTGGGAATTCAATTAAGCCAGAGTGGTGAAATTGGCAGACACGCTACGTTCAGGTCGTAGTCACCTTAAATAAGTGGTGAGGGTTCAAATCCCTCCTCTGGCACGTTTAATTACCACTTAATTAGGAGTATAATATACTATAAGATAAGCTAAGCTGTTATTATGCCAGAATTACCAAATTTGACAATTAGAAAAGAAATGGATCCTATTGCCTTTAAAGCACTTATTGAGAGTAAACAAGGATATAAGCCGTATTGGAATAGATATAAAGGGTTATTAATGGAATTTTTAAGAGATACTCCTCAAGAGGAATGGACTAAATCATTTCATGTCTATGAAGCTTGGTTTGATGATAAAGGACTATCACAAATTAGAGATATATCACCAGCATTTTTCTTCGATATCGCTCATCATAACTCTTTTGGAGTTCAGGATTATTCATTGGTTTTTGTAACTATTCCTGGTGCTGAACCTTTCGAGTTAAAAGAAGCCGAATAAAAGTACTTACTTCTTGCTTGTAAGGCTAACTGATACCTTCTTTTTATCACTTTTAGGTTCGTCTTTCTTCTCTACCCCTTTATTATTATCTGGGTCCTGTTCTTTGTATGCTTCTAAGAACTCTTCTTTTTCTAGAGTCTTTTCAGGTGTTTCGGTCTCTGGAATTTTAAATCCTGCTTTCTCAAATTTCTCTTTGAGTGTCATTTTCTTTGTATCTTTGGTACTGCTCTTTACACTCTTTTTTGTATCTACTCTACCCTTCTCTTTTTCATTAAGAAGGTTAATGAATTTTCCTTCGGCAGTTTTATTTACTTTTCTTGTTGAGAGTGATTCTATAATCCATGAGATTATTCCTCCTAATACAGCACTGACTACAACCAATATTACTAAGTGTGGATTACTTTTAACTGTGTCGACAAGGTTATTTAGATTAAGATCTTTAAAGCTAAAGTATATTGGTTTTGTTACATTATTTACCTGAGTTCCTGAGTTTGATTTACTACTTATTTCAAAAACAATTGGTTCGGAAAGTGTACTAGAAAATCCGTTCTTTTTAGTTCTAGCAATTACAGTGTATACAGCATTTTTAAATGATTGTTTGAAAGTATATGTCCAATTACCTTCTGCATTTGTTGTTGCACTACCTTTAAAATTTAATGTATCACCAGAGATAAATACTTCAACTGTTGAACCAGCAAGTGCAGTTCCTTTGACTGTTACCTCTGATTTACTAATATTTTCAGGTGCCGTTATTACTGGAGTTCTAGGGACGATTACAATATCTTGATCTAGAGTTTGGGATGATTGTTGATTATCAACAAATCTAAAGGTTAGGATGTGACTACCAATTCCAAGTGATGGTAGTGTGTATGGGCTTTTAATTGTCTTAAAACCTTGACCATCTATTTCAAGTTTAACTCCTTTTCCTGATGGATCTTTGAATGTAATGATATGATTTGGATTATCAGTTTCCTCTGGTATTGTTACTCCCAACTCATCTTGAAGTTGTTGCATTCTCTCCTGCTCAATATTGGTAGCAATGTCGGTTGTTTCAACCTCTTGAGCATTAACAAAGAACGGAAAAAATAATAGAGATATTGATAGTGTTAGAATTAAAAACTTCTTCATTTTATTTATTTATTATAATTTATTGTAGTTGTTTTATATAGTTGATTCATTATATCTTCTCTACTTTTTTCTTGAGCTATTTGAAGTATATGGTCTTTTCCGTAGGTTATTGGAGTTATTTCAATAGCTATATATTTTTTATCATAAAATATATGTCTAACCATAATACCATTTTTAGCCAAAGGGTGTATAAATCCACCAAGTCCATAAAATGTTGTACTTGCTGAATTAATTTCTGATCCTAAAATTGAGTACGAACTAACACCGTTTACGATGTCTGCACCAAACTCGTGAGCTTTATTTGCATAATCTCTTTGAGAACCATCAATTGTATCTTGTGTTTCTGTTGCCCAGTTCATATCTACAACTACAATATCAGCCTTCTTTTTTGCTAATGCTATTCCTTTTCTCATAATCTCAAAACTTATGTTTGTGCTTCCACCATTATTTCCTCTTGCGTAGTATGAGTATGGGGGCATGAAGTTATATCCTAAGAATGCAATTTTTAAGTCATTATATTTAACTATGGTTGGGTTTTGTGAAAGCTCTTCTGTTTTACCCCCACCTGAATATGGTACTTTGTTATTCTCATACCACTCAAGTGTTGAGATAAAAGTGTCATAACCAAAGTCCATAATATGGTTTCCACTTACGTTTACAATATCTACACCTAGCTTTTTAATTATCGAGAAGTCTTTTTCAATTGAACATAGGTATGTAGATTGTATTTTTTGTATACAATTTTTATATATACTTACTTCGTTACTAATATGTAGAAACTCACTACTCGGTACATAGCTCTTAATTTGTTCTGTCATATAGTTGATATTTTTTCCAGCAAGAATATTTACATTGTACATATCTGAACCAATCGCACTTGTACCAGTTAGTGTAATTGATGTTAGTTTCTCTTTTTCAAAGTTATTCTTAGGTAGTACACTTTCGGCTAACTTTTTTGTTATCTCTTTATACTCTTGGTCTGCACTGTACCAGTAGCTATCAGTTAATGTGTATGTTGATACTCCTATATCATCTTTTAATATGTTCTTTCCATCTACAGTGAGTAGTTTGGAAGTTAAGGAAATGTTTTCAAACGGAACTATTGCTATGAATTCTTGGGAGGAAGCAAGTTTCTTTTTAATTTCAGAATCTGAATATACTGTTTGCCCTACTCCAAAATCATATTTTGATCTTAAAAAAGTATCCGTTTCTTTGCTCCATATTATTGTATATTTATCATACTTTTGAGAGTTTAAACCTTCTGTTAGTTTAGTTATATCTATTTCTTCAAGTGTATTCTTAAAGTTAGTAACTACTGAGTATACTTGGTAGCTTGATAGTATATATGGGTTAGTATCTTGTGGGTTTCTTACAATCTTAATATCACACTCACTACTTTCACTTGATATTTCAAGGGTTAGGTTTTCTTTTTCTCTAAACTTTTCTATCTCTTCTTTTATACTTTCATCTATTTTTGAGTCTATGCATAAATACTTCTTTATTTCTTTTACCTCTTCTTGAATATTACTCTGTTGAGGTTTAGAAAATATTGTTGAAATTGTGTAAGTTAGTAGTATTACACCTACAATCACTGCAATTGAAGAGTATATCTTTATATTTAGTTTCTTCTGTTCTCTGTCTGAGTATGTATGTATTATAGCCATATTTAATTAGTTTATATTACTAATATTACTTATTCAAATCTCTATGCTATGGGGTGAGTAAGGAGTATAATAATTAGTATTGAATTTAGGCAACTTACAAATTATGTCTAAAAATTTAGGAAAAGAAGGTTCTCGAAATTTTATGCTGGAGAGTTTCCTATCGCAACCTGATACTAATGGTAGAATTCACGCTTATATTTATTATTTAAAGGCCTTGGATAGTACACAAGAGTTTGATTATCCTATGGCTGTTTTCTCTGTAGTACAAGATATTTTTTCACATCCCTTACAGTTGGTTGATGGATTTTGGGAAAAGAATTCAATCAGTGGTTTTACTACAGTAGTCTCGACATTAGCAGCAAATGTTGAAAGAGTAACAATCTCGATTTTTGACCATACATGTGACCCTTTCATATTTGGGTATAGCTATAATTTAGAGACTCATGAGTTTGAAGAGTTTTCATCAGACACTATTCCAGAAATTTAATTTGTTATACTTAAGTCGTAAAGATTTAGTATCCAAATCAATTTATCTGTAAATAATTCTACGTGTAGAGGATCTTTTCTGTAATATATTCTTCTTGTAATAATTAGTGTGAATCTGTAAAGTATTATTTAATGAAAAACTTATCACGACTATCACTTGTCTTTGTAATAGTAGTCATACTTTTCGTATCACTTTACTTTCTTAAAGGAGATGTAAAAGATAAAGATAAAACATCAGGAACTAAGTATGGTATCTCAGGTTATGTTCCCTCAAATTTCCCTAATTCAAGTATTAATGATTTAAATAAGTATTGGAAAGATATAAATAGATATAGTGATATTTATGGTATTCATCTTAATTGGAACGAAGTAGAAACTGCGTTGAATTTAAGTAAGAACGTGAAAGGTGATACTTATGTCTTATTTGGTTTTCAAACACCATCAGATTGGAAAAACAGTGGAGAAGTAATAGAAAACATAGATAGAATATTAAAAGAGAGGAAAAATATTAAATATATTGGTATTGGAAATGAGATAAACTTAATTCAATCTAAATATCCTAAAGAGTTTTCTACATTTAAGTCTGAATTTAAAAAGATTTCTAAACATATAAATGATAATTATCCTAACATTGGTGTATTTACCTCTTTTCAATATGATTCCCTTCGAGGCAAAGCAACGTTAATGAGTATTAGTCAAAAAAGCAATTCAAGTTTAGTTAAGGAGTTTGAAAGTGATGTTGATTTTGTCGGCTATACAGTTTATCCATTTCTAGAATATGGAGATGTAAATAGTATTCCATCTACTTATTTTTCTGATTTAGAAAGTATTACAACTAAACCATATGCAATTACAGAAACTTCTTGGCCTACTCAAGATTTAGAGTTTAAAGGCTTTAACTTCTCAGAAGAGATGCAAAGTGAATATATTAAAAGGATATTAAGCTTACCTGACTCTAAATCACTCATTTTTATTAACATTGTGTTTTTAAATGACACAACAGATTGGAAGAGTGGAAATAGTTCAAAGAATCCATTATTTGATTCATTAGGATTAAGGTATAACAATGGACAAGAAAAGCAGGCGTTTTATATATGGGAGAAAAGGAATTAGATCAGCTTGTCAGTAAACAATACTCCATGTAGATGATCGTATTCGTGTTGTATTATTCTTGAGTTAAAGCCATCAAACTTCTCTTTTTGTTATACTCCTTCTCTATCTAAATATCTAACTCTTACTCTTTTATTTCTTTCTACTTTTCCTGTTATTTTAGGAATACTTAAACATCCCTCTAACTTTATATCCTTACTTGTTCCTAGAAACTCTATTTCAGGGTTAATATATACTTTAAATATATCGTGTATTAGGTCTTTTGCTATGAATATTTGAACAGGATTATTAACTTGTACAGCAGCTAGTCCTGCACTTTCCCATCCTGCTTGTAGTTTAGCGTTTTTTGCAGTGTGAATGAGAGTATCTATAAATTCCTGGATTTCTTTGGAATGTATTTCTTCCTTAGTTAGTTTTCTAGATACTTTTCGAAGAGTTTCAAGGTGATTATCAGTTGTTATTATTTCTAATATTTTCATTAATGGCATTATATCAGAAAAGAGTTTTAATTATTTAAGGATTAACTACATTAAAAACACCTGCAATACTAAGAGAGTTTGATATTTCTGGATCTTCTCCTTCGTCTACGAATGCTATCTTTGTTCCATCAGGCATGGTAACAATAATAGCTTCATTTTCTAGAAGAAATTGATTTCCATCTACATCAGATACCAATATTTTACTTCCTTCTCTTGTAGTCTGTGTAGGTAGGTTTTGAAGATCATATTCTGAATATTGATCTAGTATTTCCAGAGATTCCTCTTTTAGAATGAATATAGATAGTATCCCATTTGTTTGTGCTCCTGAAGGGATGTAAAACGAGACATTTAGGTCATCCAGATTGATATTGGCAGTTTGACCTATCTCATATGTTTCGTAATTTTGTTGTTCTAGTAGGGAGGGGTTAGCTGTAGGAATTGGAGCCGTATCTCTTCCTTGTGCGCATGCTTGTGCGGCTAGCGCTAGTATTAATGTTGATGTAATAAGTTTTCTACCATTCATATTTATGTTTCTAAAGTAATTTAATATTATATCAATTGCTCTTAAAATACGCTATGGGATATAATCAACCTGTGAAAAATGAGGTTGTATTAAAAACAAGAGAGTTTGATAATGGAAAGAATCATCCATATTACAATATGGTTGTAGAGAGGTTGAAAGTAGATGCAACTCCTATTCTTCCAAGTGTTGATGATATGGTAAGGATATATGAAGGAGTCTTCTTTACTAATGAAATGTTGTTAGTTGCATTTAAAGCTCTTCTTAAAGAATATTCTCGTGCGGAGTTTGGAAGTCCAATTAGTTTTATTTCTTGTGTACATAAGTATGAGGAATTACCTGAAACACTAATATCATGTAATTTTATTACTCCTCATGGTTTACATGTTTTTACCTATGTTATACAGAAAGATCAAAACATGGGAGTAGTTACAGATACAATAGCATCCATATTTATTGATGCTAAAAATAGTTAATTACGTTTTTTCTTTTTTTTTAGTATAATCTGTTTGTTTTGGTGGATGTAGCTCAATCGGTTAGAGCATCGGTTTGTGGAACCGAGGGTTGTGGGTTCAAGTCCCATCTTCCACCCCAAAATTCTTTCAAATTAGCTAGTAGTTAAGTGGATCCAAAATTAAGA
>CAZIIC010000031.1:0-7040 GCA_964539195.1 uncultured Candidatus Saccharibacteria bacterium | reverse complement strand
TCTATTACTTATTTTTCATTTAAAAAGATTATAGAAGGTCAACCGAAAAAGATTAGCGCCAAAGAGGTAATTAGTAATATTAATGAAGCTATTCAATTTCCACACTTAATTGATCCAGTGGGTAATGCAATCAGTTTTTCATGTGTTTGCGGTGTAGACGGATGTAGCGCTATATTACAGTCAATTAAAAGTACTATTCTTAATTCAGGATGGGAAGTGAGCGAACATACATATTTTGAAGAAACATCAAAACTCCTAGTAACAATTATGTAATGGTATAAAAGTTAAATACTGTAAATTTTTGAAAAATTATGATAAAGTATGAGTATAAGCGACCAAGGATAGTGTAAGCTTGGAAATGTATTGGTGATATACAACTAAATAACCAAAGTGATTGTAGGAATACAGTAACTGGGGTGGCACCACGGTAATATATCGTCCCCTTCTTAGGGGATTTTTCGTTTTTAAATTTATTCATATAATTATGGAAAGAATATATACAACTCAAACTTTAGGTAAAGTTGGAGAGAAAGTTAAACTACAAGGATGGGCACAAACAGTTAGGAATCACGGAAAGATTGTCTTCATAATGCTCTCTGATATAAAAGGGGTAATTCAATGTGTTGGTGATGAGAAACTTTCAGATATTTCTGAAGGATATGTAATAGAACTAGATGGTATTGTTAAAGAGAGACCAGAAAAATTAAGAAACTCTAAGATTGAGACTGGAAATGTAGAATTAGAAATAACAGAGTGTAGAGTACTTGCTAAATCTAAAGAATCACCACTTCCAATAAACGGAAACGGATATGACATCAATGAAGAAGTTAGATTGAAGTATAGATACTTAGATTTAAGAAGAGAAAGAATGAAAAATATTCTTAAACTTAAATCTAACTTTGTACATGCATTAAGAGGCAGTTTAGTAGAACATAATTTTACTGAAGTTGAAACCCCGTTATTGAGTAAAGCGACAAAAGAAGGCGCAAGAGACTTCATTGTTCCAAGTAGATATAACCCTGGAAAGTTCTACGCGCTTCCACAAAGTCCACAGCAATATAAACAGCTCCTTATGACCGCTGCTGTTGAAAGATATTTCCAATTTGCAAGATGTGTAAGAGATGAAGACTTAAGAGCAGATAGAGGATATGAGTTCACACAGGTAGACTTAGAAATGAGCTTTGTAAAAAGGGAAGATGTTATGAGTACCGTAGAGGAGATGGTTAAAACTGCGGTTAAAGCAGTTGGTGGAAAATTGAAAGACGAGCAGTTCCCAGTTATTGAATATAAAGATGCTGTTGCTAAATATGGTGCTGATAAGTTTGACTTAAGAACGGAAGATGAGAAAAAGGAAGGCGTTCTTGCCTTTGCGTGGGTAATTAATTTCCCATTCTTTAAAAAGGTTAATAATGAAGATGCAAGTGAAATGGCTGACGGAAAAAGTGGTTGGGTATTTACACATAACCCATTTAGTAGACCAATTCCTGAACATGAACAATGGCATTTAAATGGTGAAAATGTCGGAGATATTGTAACAACGCAATATGATTTAGTATGTAACGGATATGAAGTCGGAGGTGGAAGTATTAGAGCACACGAAGAAGAGATGCTACGAGCAACATATAACATAATGGGATATACGGAAGAAGAAATTGAGGAAGGAGTAGGGCATATGTTAAAGGCATTTCAATTAGGTACTCCACCACACGGAGGAATTGCACTAGGTCTTGATAGATTGATTATGCTTCTTGCAAATGAGAAATCATTAAAAGAAGTAATACCATTCCCAATGACATCTAAAGGTTCAACCGCAGTAATGGATGCTCCTTCTGCTATACCTATGAAAGATTTAAAGGATCTGCATTTAGATTTAACAGATAGAGGTGATATTGTTGTCCAACGGATAGAAGAAAAACTAAAAAAAGCAGATGTGAACTTTGAACTAGTTGAGCACGCTGAAGTTCGAACAAGTGAAGAAGCCGCTAAAATTAGAGGTACCAAACTATCTGAAGGAGCAAAAGCAATGGTAATTAAGTCAAAAGTATATGATTCAAAGTATGCAATGATTGTCCTACCTGCAGATAAGCAATTAGATTTAGCCAGTGTTTCAAAAATACTAGGAGAAGAATATGAAATAGCTCCAAAAGATGAAGTAGAACAGGTAACAGGGGTTAAAATGGGAGGTGTACCACCATTTGGTAGACTATTCAGACTTGAAACATACTTTGACTCTGAAATAGGAAGTGAAGAAAGAATTGCTTTTAACTGTGGTAGAAGAGATAGATCAATAATTATGAAGAGTTCTGATTTAATAAAACTTGCCCAACCAAATGATCAGTTTAAAGGTTCCAAATTCTCCGCAAATTAAAATACAAAAAATACTTCTTCTAATCTTAGTTTTAATACTAGGGTTAGGAGGAGTGTATGTATACACAAACCTTTCTCAATTCAATCTTAAAGTTGAGAAAAGTGATTATGTTGAAACTATTCCATATCAAAATCAAATTGAATATATTAGTGATATTTCAGAACTAGAAAAGAGAGTTCGAAAGGTTGATTGGAGTAGTATAAAAGCAAGGTCAGTATATGCGTTTAACTCTCAAACTGGGAAAGTGTACTTTAATCGCAATATTAACCAACAACTTCCAATTGCAAGTATAACAAAACTTGTAACAGTACTAACTGCTAAAGAGATTTACCAAGATTCTGATACATTGAAGATATCAACACCACTTCCCAAAATGGATAATCCTTTGGGATTGAAAGTCGGTGATACCATCACTGCTCAAAATCTATATGTTTGCGCATTAGTCTCTTCAAAGAATGATTGTGCTAATGCTATTGCTTATACATATGGGTATGATAATTTCATACAAAAAATGAATGAACTTAGTACTAATCTAGAACTTAAGAATAGTAAGTTCTCAAATCCAACCGGATATATTAACGAAGGGAATTATTCTTCTGCATACGATTTAGGAATACTTGCATCAATATTTGTAAGAGATAAAGGCTTAGTCACGATTACAGATATGAATTCTGCAAATATTAAATATAGTGGGGGGAATAAAAAGGTGTTTTCAACAAACGTAATGTTAGGAGAGAATAAGAATATTAAAGGACTTAAAACTGGCTTTACATATGCTTCAGGTGAGTGCCTTGTCTTGTATTACGATTATGGAAATGATGAGAAATTAATAACAATAGTATTAGATTCTCCTGATAGATTTGAGGAATCAAGAAAAATCTTCAACAATGTAATAAAAGAGTTTAACCCTTAAAGGAATAGGGAAGGCTCTTCTTCAACTACTGGAGCCTCATATACCTTATCCTGAACTAAATCATAATCGATAGCAGGAACATAATAATGGAATTTACCAATAACACCTGTACTAAGAGTTGCTTCGCCTGAGATTATATATATTGGCTGTAGGAATTTAGATTCTGTTTGAGGCTCGTAATACCCAAGTGTGATTGTATAGATTGTAAACTTATTAACTTTACGTGGGACGTATGTTGCAACATCGTCACCATTCTTCTCATTTAAGTACACTAGATTACCTTTACCTTGTTGTACAAGTTCTAGAGCTGTTTGAGGAGGTATTAACTGGTATGTACCACATGCTTGTGTATCAATTGGCCAGTATGTGAAATCAACTCCGTAAACATATCTTGCATTAGTATCCTTTGTCTTATCCTTATCATTCTTAGGGCCAATGTAAACAGAAATATTTGGTTCATTTGGGTTCTCGTAAGCTACAATTGTATCGAAGTTATATACATCTATTCTTCCTTTGTTTGTAATTATTGATTCTGTTGTACTCTTAAACAATCTCTGTTCTAAGCTTTCTTTAATAAACTTTGCATCTTGTACATCACTTCTAATTGATATCAACGCTTTCTTTCTATAGAAATCTACTCTTAATAGCTCAGCTTCTGCTCTTGAGTTTGCTTGGGTAAATGAGCCATTAGGCTGTAAATTTACGTTTGTGACTTTAGGAGTTTCTTTGAAATAGTCATCAAAGAGAAGACCTTTTCCTTTAAGATATGTAGATGCGAGATTAACTGCTTCTACTTCATTTGGTAAAGCTCCGGCCGTATCAATAGCACCAATTCTAGTAAAGTCAGTTTTCATAGCAAAGTTTAGATTTCTTGCTTGAACTACTAAATTTCTGAAGTTTATATTGTCATACCAAATATATTCAGCAGCACCTCTTCTTTGAAGTAGTTCTGGTTTAAATCCAAGTTTTTCAGCTACTAATTTAGATTCACCTTGTGCATTTAGTGACTGTCCAGGAATATTAAACTTATGCACATTTACTACTCTTGGAAGTGAATCAACTTGTCCTGTTTGAGTTTCAAGTTCGAATACTAAGTCTGACCCAGGAGCAAGATTAAGAGAAGGAATTGTTAATTTGTTGGTTAGGAAATCTCCTTTTTTATCCGTACAAGCAAAGTTTGGCTTTAGATAGTCATCTGGTGATTTGTTGGCGTTAATTGCAAGAAGAATGATTATTGTTCCAACAAGTAGTACAAATACTATACCTCCAATAATTCCAAATCTTTTTGTCCAGTGAGCGGCTTCAGTTAATGTCATGCTATAATCATAGCAATTGATTAATATATCTTCAATGATTATGGAACAAAGATTTAGAGCAGCACCAAGTCCTACGGGAAAAGTGCATATTGGCACAATTAGAGCCTACCTTCCAAATTATCTTTTAGCAAAGAAATTTGGTGGAAAAAATATTCTTCGTATAGAAGACACAGATCAAACAAGATTAGTACCTAATGGTGTGCAAGCAATGATTGAGGCATATGAGGAAGTTGGAATTCATTTTGATGAAGGACCAACACAAGGTGGAGAAGTTGGACCATATATTCAATCAGAGAGATTAGAAATTTACCAGAAATATGCAAAAGAATTAGTTGAAAAAGGACATGCATATTACTGTTTCTGTACTAAAGAGAGATTAGAGGAGTTAAGAGCAACTCAAGAAGCTACGAAACAAAAACCGATGTATGATAGATATTGTAGAAATCTGTCTAATGAGGAAGTAACAAAGAGATTGGAAGCAGGTGAGAAATCCGTAATTCGTATGAAGTACCCAACTGAAGGTATTACAGTTTGCCAAGACATAATCTTTGGAAAAGTTACAGTTAAAAACAGTGATGTTGAAGATCAGGTTCTCTTAAAAGGGGATGGATTCCCAACATATCATTTAGCTGTTGTTGTTGATGACCACTTAATGGGTATAACTACGGCAATTAGAGGTCTAGATTGGCTTCCTAGCTATCCAAAGCATGTAAAACTTTACGAGATGTTTGGATGGACACCTCCACTGTTTGCACATCTTCCTTTAATACTAAATCCAGATGGAAAAGGAAAATTGAGTAAAAGACATGGAGCGTTCCCTGTTAGCCAGATACTTAGAAAAGGATATCTAAAAGAGGGAGTAATGAACTACGCAATGCTTTGTGGTTGGGCTCCTAAACCAGAAGATGCACATCAAGATGAAATATATACTGAGCAAGAGTTAATTGATTTATTTGAACTAGATAGGGTACATAAAACACCTGCTAGGTATGATCAAAAGAAGTTTGATTATATTAACTCAAAGCATATAAAGTTATTAACAATTGAACAACTTACAGAGAGAGTATTACATTGGGCTAAAAGATATGTATTAGGCTCTTTTATGAGTGATTCATATACAGAGATTTCTGATTGGGAGAAAGAATTGAATTCACAAGTTGAAAAATATCTACCACTTTGGGAAAAGGATATTGAGTATTTTAAGAAAGCACTAACACTTGAACATCAGAGAATTACATTCCTTTCAGAGCTTCCAAAAGCTTTAGATTTCTTCTATGAAGATACACTTTCGTGGATTGATGATGATTGGAATACAAAAAATCATACTAAGTTAGAACTTGCTCAAGCACTAGAAAATATACTTCCAAAATTAGATGAGATATTTAAAGAGAATAAGTATGATCATGTAGTTTGGGAAAAAGTTGTTAGAGGATATTCAGATGAAATAGGGTGGAAGCACGGTGATTTATTCCTTGCAATTAGATCAGCAACAACTGGTAGACTTCAAAGTCCTCCACTTCTTGAATGTTATGAAATATTAGGTTGGGAGAAAGTTAAAGGATTTATAAATCAAGCAATAAATTATTTAAAAAAATAATAGTATGGCTGTAAGAGATGTTGATGATGCTGAGTTAGTAGGTTACGAATCTAATATCCTTGAATTAGTATTGCAAGATGAAACTTTAAAGAAAGCCTTTGATGTAAAAGATTTAAAAGTTATTGAAATTACTTCTCGAACAAGAGCTCACGATGATGTTGCTACAATTGCTTTTACTATTGAACATGTTCCAAGTAAAGTCAGAGTAAATTGTCAATGTGATGCCAACTTAGCAACTCATCAAGTCTCTGACTTTGAAACAAGGGGCTCTCCTTATAAGCCATTTGAATCATTAGAGGCATTACAAACTGAATTGGCTAATAAATAAAAAGATATAAGATAATCATGAATATCAATTTAATGGTAATATAGTTAATCTAATATCATACCTCGAAACGATTCTATGAATACTCTGTTAAACTTTGTTTATTTATTGTTAGTAACAATATTAACTATTTATGGAGATATACTTTTAAAAGATGCTACAAAGTATACTGGTATCAAATCAATTACTTATATTGTTGGTGGCCTTATCATGTATCTTTTTGTTGGACTAGGATTCTATCAAATGTATAAGTCTCTTGAATTTTCTACAGCAGGTATAATTTACTCAGTATTATGTATTCTTGGTTTTGCAATCTCTGGATTGTTATTCTTTAATGAGAAGATTACATTTTACGAAGGTATTGGTATAATACTTGCTATAATCTCTGTAATATTAATGTCTAGGTTTGCAAATTAGTATTACTTGATATTGCCAGATCGTCTAACGGTAGGACGGTGCTCTCTGGAAGCATTAATCTTGGTTCGAATCCAGGTCGGGCAACCATAACCATCATGCAAATT
>CAZIIC010000030.1:0-7981 GCA_964539195.1 uncultured Candidatus Saccharibacteria bacterium | reverse complement strand
GCGGCCTGGGCGTCGGCAGCTCCCGCTCCGGCGGCGTCGAGGACGTCCGCATCGACGAGGTGCTCGGTGTCTTTGTCGATGTGGAGAATAGCCAGTTTCGTGTGCAAAAAGAATTTCTGGCTTCTGAGCTAAAAGCAAAAGGAACAGAGAAAGCTGCGGTCTATTTTGCTTTTTCCTCTCTGATGAATATTTCTTACGCGGAGGCGGAACAGGTACTCAATAGTATTAGTGACGGACCAAATCTTGTTTTTGCCCAAAAGGAAAATCAAATTCCCCATCGCCACTGCCATTAGTACCAAACTTAAATAAGTATGTTCCTGTCTTATTAAATACTTGCACTCTATGATTATCTCCATCAACAACATATATTTTCCCTGTTGTATCAGTAGTTAGTGACCATGGGTGATCGAAATTACCATTTGAACTTCCTTGAGCTCCTCCAATTTTAAATTTGTAGTCACCATCAGGAGTATAACTTACAACTTTATGATTACCCCAATCAGAAACAAGAATAGAATCTGTTACGCTGTCATATTTTATACCTCTAGCAACTGAGAGTTGGTTATCATCATTTCCATATAAGTCCCATTTATCAATCATTGCTCCATTTGAATCTAGTTTGTATATCTCGTTTTGGCTTAATACAAATAAGTTCCCATCATTATCAATCGTGATACTTGTAAGAGGACTCATAAATTCACCCCAATCACTTCCTTCTCTTCCAACTTCTCTTAAAATATTTCCAGATTGGTCAACTTTTACAACTCTGTAGTTTTGATTATCTACATACCAAATATTATTGTCGGCATCTACAACTAAATCATATGGCGTACCAATATTTTTATATGTACTTGGAATATTTGTATTACTGTTATATCCTGCAAAAATTTTAAGAGGGGAATATGCCAAAAACAGTAGAGCTGATAACAGTATGAATAATATCTTTTTCATTATTATTAGAATACATTAATAATGAAAAAAGTTCAAAACCGATAAGAAATTACTTAGCTTCTCCTTCTGTAGGTGGGCTGTTTTTCTTTAAACTTGCTTTAATCTTTTCAACTATAATTGGTGTTCCGAAAGTTAGTACGGAAAGAGCAAGAAATGTTAATATAGCTGCCGATCCAATTGCTGCCCCTTGTGATTCTCCTGTTATATGTAAGTTATCTGCAGTTGTTGTTATGTTCGTTGAAGGGACAGTACTGTTTGCAATACCTCCAATTAATTCATTTGTCTGAATTGCTGTCGGCCTATCTAGATCTTTAAAAGGCTGTTCATTTGCTTCTATTCCTTTAACACTATAATTGAATGTACCATCTGGTCTAGTAGTTAGAACAAACATTGTCCCTGGAGGAGTTATGTATGTATGTATTTGGGTAATTGGGATAGTCACTCCATATTGATTAATATCAATAAGCGTTGATGGGTCTTCACTATATGCTACTCTGCTTTGATTACCAGGTATTCCTTGAGTTATTGTGAGTAGAAATTCTTCAATGGTTAGTACGCCTTGTTCAGGGTCAACTAAGTTTTCATAGTAATACTTATATAGAAGAGATAGGTTTACAGGATCTTCAACATACAGACCTACTAATGTGAAAGATTCCATTGCTCGGTTATATAAAGCGGTTTGGGTATCAATCGAATTTGAAACTAATTCACCTTCTGGTGACACTAACTGAAATGAATTATGTGTCGGGTTGAATTGAAGTGGCTGTGTATCAAGATTTCCATATCTTGTTGCTGGCACAGCACAAACCAGAAAGTTAACACTATCTGGTATGTTAAAAGCCACCTTATATTGCTCTGTTAGTGAATCACTTGGAAGTGCAAAGTATGTTGGTTCTGGCGTTACTGTTTTGAATCCGTGTTCTTTCAGATATTCAAAAGCTCCCTTTGCAAACTGTTGGCAGGTTTCTGCTCCATCACTTTCATTCTGGTTTGAATCTTGTATCATCTGAAATAGGTCAATAAGTTCTTGACCTGTTAGAATTTCACCGTTGAACGGATATAAGGCGTCAGGTCCATCATGACCATATAGTGGTTTGCCTAGACCTAATCCGGTTATTGCGTTTTCTAAATTCGGTCCTTCATTATGCATAATTAATAATTATACCCCTTTACCCTATAGTTGTTAAGTCTGATTGTTGATAAGTAACCTAAAATCTGATAAATATAATATATAAATTAAACAATAAATATATGAAGAAAACATTATTAATAGCTGGTGTTGGTATTTTGGGTTTGGTAGTAGTTGTAGGTATGTGGTTAGTTGGTTTGTATAATAATTTGGTTACACTTGAACAGGAAGTTGAAAACAAGCAATCTCAAGTTGAAGTTGTATTACAAAGAAGATTTGATTTAATTCCTAATTTAGTTAATTCAACTAAAGGAGTTTTAGCACAGGAACAGAAAGTTTTTTCTGACATAGCAGAAGCAAGATCAAAGTATGCTGGTGCTTCAAGTGGAAGTAATGAGAAAGTAACTGCAGCCAACCAACTTGAAAGCTCACTTTCTAGACTTTTAGTAATTGTTGAAAGTTATCCTACACTTAAGAGTGATCAAACTGTAAAGGATTTAATGACTGAACTAGCTGGTACAGAAAATAGAATATCAGTTGAAAGACAAAGATTTAACGATACTGTAACTACATTTAACAAGCAAGTAAAAGTATTTCCAACAAATATATTCGCTGGAATGTTTGGATTTGAATCTAAGGCTTTGTTTGAATCTGTACAGGCTGCAGATACAGCTCCTGTAGTTGAACTTTAAGAGAATATAAAGTTATGAAAATTGGTAGTGTTTTAACTGTACTTTTTCTGTGTATTTCTCTACCAATATTTACTTTTGCTCAAATACAATTTCCTACTTATACTGGCTACATTAATGATTTCGAGAATATTCTTGAGAACGATGAAGTATTAAATCAAAAGTTAGTTGATTTTGAGAAAGAGAGTACTGTTGAGATAGCTGTCGTTACTGTACCTGACTTTGCTGGAACAACAATTGAAGATTATGCTGTTAAGCTATTTGAGAATTGGAAGATAGGTAAAGCTGATATTGATAATGGATTATTGATATTAGTGTCGTCAGCCCAAAGGCAAGCGAGAATTGAAGTTGGATATGGTCTAGAAGGAACGTTGCCTGATTCTCTTGCTGGAAGAGTACAAGATGAATATATGATTCCTGCCTTTAGGGAGGGAGATTATACTAAGGGAGTAACTGATTCTTTAGATGTCTTAATGGGTATCATTAAAGAAGATCCAACAGTTATTTCAAGTTTAGAAACTAAGAAAGAAAGTAGCGCTAATGTTCCTGAAATAATAGTAATGGCTCTGTTCTTAGGTATATATTTAATGGCTGCCTCAAAAAGTTGGTGGTTAGGTGGAGTTTTAGGTTTTATAATTGGTTCATACTTTGCATTTACCAATGGGATATATCTTTTACCTTTTATTACTACCCCACTTGGATTATTGATAGACTTTATACTTTCTAAAACGCCTCTTGGGCATGTAGTTATGTCCACTCTTCATAATTCAAGCTCATCTGGATCATCTGGAGGTGGAATGAGCTTTGGAGGTGGTAGTAGTGGAGGTGGTGGTAGTTCTAGGAGCTGGTAATTACCTATTATCCAAATATTTCCAAAGAGCAAGAGTTACATATGATTTATATGGTTCCCACTCTTTTGACATTTCAATCATATCTTTTTCTGTAGGTAATTCCTTGAGGTTATCTAATTTCATTATTGCTTTTTTAAGACCTAAATCGTTTGGTGCAAATATATTTTCTCTTCCTAGTGTGAAGAGAAGAAACATTTGAGCTGTCCACTGCCCTACTCCTTTAATACTGGTTAATTGTTTTAAAATCTCTTCGTCAGATAGTTCATCAAGTTTTTCAAAATCAATCTCTTTAGTAGCTTTTGCGATATTAAGAATGTAGTTTGACTTTGTATATGAGAATCCAAACGATCTTAACTGCTCAACATCTAATTTGAGAATATCTTTAGGTTTGAATTGTTCTGTTTTAAGAAATGTTGTTAGTCTTGAGTATATGGCATTTGCTGCTTTATCTGTTAATTGTTGATATGCAATATTTTTTGTAAGCTCAGTATAGTATTTATCACTACTACTCTTTTTGGGAAGCGTAATTTCATATCTAGCTATTAAGTCTAAAATTCTTAAATCTATTTTTTTAAAATGGTTTATTATCTCCTTTTTCATACCTATATTGTACTTAATTATATTAAAAATGCTAATATATTAAATATGAGAAAAGAGAGAAGAAGAAATACTTCGTGGCAAAATGTAAATAAATGGTATTCAAAGAAAGTTGGAGAGAAAGGTCATTACTTCCAAGAAAACGTTGTATTTCCTAATTTAAAGGAGATTACAGGTCCACTAAAAGACTCTAAAATATTGGACTTAGGATGTGGAGAAGGAGTTCTTTCAAGAGAATTATTTGGGTATAAAGATTATTTAGGTGTTGATATGTCAAAAGGTCTTATTGAAAGTGCTTTTGATAAATCTAGAGATGGAAACGCTAACTTTACTGTTGGAGATATAAGCAGAAGGCTTGAGTTAGGTCTTGAGTATTTTACTCATGCTTTCATAATCCTAGCCCTTCAAAATGTAGAGGATTTTTATGGAGTTTTTGATAATGCTTTTAGAGCATTAAAAAAAGGCGGAAAGTTTTATATCGTAATTAATCATCCACACTTTAGAATCCCAAAGAGCACATCATGGGAAGTTGATTCTGTAAATAAAAGGCAGTATAGGCAGGTATTTAGATATATGAGTGAGCATAAGATTAGAATAGATATGAATCCAGGAAATAGAACATCTAAGGAGTTTACCTACTCTTTTCATAGGTCTCTAAATGATATTTCGCTTGGTTTAAAGGATAATGGATTTGTTATAGAATCAATATATGAGTGGTGTTCAAATAAGGCAAGTGAAGGAAAGTTTGGAGATATGGAGAACTTTGCAAGAGATGAGATTCCTATGTTTATGTGTATTGTTGCTACTAAAAAGTAGTATTTAAATTTATATTTATTATTAATATGGAAAAAAGAGTATCTATTGTATTGGTGGCTACATTATTGATTGCTTTGGTTGCATACGGTTTGTATTTCTTTATGAATACTACAAAGAATCAAACACCTGGACCAATTGATAATGGCAATAAATCAAATGACAATGTTATGAAAGTAATTGAGAAAGATGGTTTTAAGTTTGAATATAGGTATGTAAGTGAGAATAAGTGGGAATATACTTTGACTGGTAATCTACCTACACCATGTCATAAACTTGAAAAAGAATTATTAGTTAGAGAGAGTTATCCAGAACAAGTTGTTGTAAATATAAAAATAGCTCAACCTGATAAAGATGTAATGTGTGCTCAAGTAATATCACCGGTTGAAGTTAAAGATATTGTAAATGTAAGCAAAGGTGCTACATTTGAGTTACAAGTTGAGACAATGTAATTATTTAGATCTTTTTCTAGCAATTCTCTCAAATGAGGTTTCAAGAGTTTCAAGCTGCTCATCAGTTAGATTATTAACATCAATTATCTTATTATCTGCTTTTTTGATTGAATATATTATTTCATCAAGCTTTAAGTTGATTGCTTTTGTATCTCTGTTTTGTGTGTTTTGTATTAAGAAAACAATTAAGAATGTTACAATTGTTGTTCCTGTGTTAATTACTAATTGCCATGTATCTGAGTAGTTAAAGTATTTTCCAGAAAGTGCCCAAAGTGCAATTATCATAAGTGCTAAAAAGAATGTAAATGGGTGACCTACAGTTGCTGAGGTATGTTGTGATATTTTTCTAAATGCTTCTTTCATTGTTTATATTCATTATCTTATTTCTATATAATATCAGAGATTGAACTGTTGTAAATTGTACGCTATCTTATACCAATGATAAAAGCAATTCTAACAGATATTGATGATACAATATATGACTATGATAGAGCTAATAAAGCGGCCCTAGACTCTATGTATTTAGAGGTTATTAAACATAAGCATGTTGAGAGGGAGGAATTTGAGAAACTCTTCAAAAGATGTCAGGAAGAAATTAAAAAAGAATTAGTAGGATCAGCTGCATCACATAATCGGATACTGTATTTCCAAAGATTGAGTGAAAAACTTCTAAATACTGTTGAACCTAAGATGATACTTGCCCTAAACGATGCCTATTGGGGAACATTTTGGAATAATATGTATGTATTTCCAGGATCAATTGCTTTTTTTGAAGAAGTTAAATCAAGAGGTATAAAGGTAGTTGCAGTAACAAACCAAACAGCTTTTATTCAATTAAAGAAAGTAAATCAGATAGGTCTAAATGATTATATTGATGCACTTGTTACAAGTGAGGAAGCTGGAGTTGATAAACCACATCCTTCAATGTTCCTTTATGGATTACATAAGGCTAATTGCCTACCTCAAGACGCAATTATGATTGGTGATGATCAAACATCCGATATTGAAGGAGCAAATGCTATTGGAATGACTACTGTAAGGGTTGTAATAGGTACAGGAACCGTTGAATATAAGTCAGAGCTAAACAAGCCAACCTACGAGGTATATAAGATCTATGATGTGTTACAGGTATTAGATAAACTTTAAAAATATGATTAAAAATAAAGAATTAATTCCATTGTTTAATGATTTAAGAAATATTTTAAAACCATACTCTAAATACTTTAACTCTGTTGTCGAGGTTGAAGGTGCTTATCATCTGAAATCAGATATTGATATTGAAATTGAAGGTAGAAAAAAGAAAGAAATGTATTTTGCATCCCTTCTCATTCAAAAGAATTATGTAGGTTTCTACTTTATGCCTGTATATATAGATACTACTATTAAGAACTCACTCTCTCCCCAATTACTTTCGCTATTAAAAGGTAAGTCTTGCTTTTATATAAAAAAGTTGGATGACCAGTTAAAAAGTGATATGGTTAATGCATTAGAAATAGGTTTAAGGATGTATAAAGATTATAAGTGGATTTAAGTTGTAAATTAATACTATGTCAAATTTAGATTACGCATACCAAGTTCATAAACTTAAAGGGAGAATGGGTACAAAGATTGCTTGTATTATTCCAGCTTTTAATGAAGGAAGTCGAATATCTAAAGTATTAGAGGTAGTTATTAACTTCCCAGCGTTTGATGAAATTATACTTGTAAATGATGGCTCAAGTGATAATACGCTTGATATCATGAATTACTACGCAAAACTCAGTAGTTCAATTAAGGTTATAGATGTACAACCTAATGGTGGTAAAACAAATGCTGTCAAACAAGGGATCAAAGCATCTGACTCTGATATGGTGTGTTTAATTGACGCTGATTTAATAGGTTTGAGATATGACTACATATATAAAATGATTTTCTTCCTTCTTACCGGTGATTTTGACATGACTATCCTTGATAGAGCTGGTGATAGAGTTTCTCCAGTTGGATGGGTTCAATCATGGACTGCTAGGTTTAATGGTGGAGAAAGAGCTATGTGGAGAAAGGATTTTGATAAGGTTAAATTTGGTAAAGAATCAAAGTATGGTATTGAGCAAGAACTAAATCTGTATTATGTAGATAATTCTTTAAAGGTAAGAACTATTTATTGTCCTGAGTTATATTGTACTTACCAATTCGAGAAGAAGGGTTGGATTGAAGGATTTAAAGCATATAAAAAGATGTTTACAGAGATATATCTTAATTCTCGTGTTAAAGGTTTTTATATTCAAGTGGAAAACATTGTTGAAGATAGAATTGAACCATTGTATAAGATAATGGATAAGTCATATGTTAAAACACCTGTTGTAGGAGCAATACTTGCTGCTGGATTAGTAACTTCAGTTGCTACATTTCTTTGGTTAAATCTCAAAAATAACGCTGAAAAGATAAAAAGATTCAGAGACTAAATAAAATCTCTATCTTTTCTCCATTAATTGTAATGCTTAATTTCGCATGCCAGTGAAT
>CAZIIC010000029.1:0-9171 GCA_964539195.1 uncultured Candidatus Saccharibacteria bacterium | reverse complement strand
GAAGCAAACCAAATTGCATCTGTATTAGGAGATTTAATAACTATTGTTACTACCTTTCCTTTGTTGCTCTGAACATAGCTTGTTAAGTCTACTGTTACCAAACTCCCGGTTGTCTTACCTGTAAATGTTTTAAATTTGGATACCATACTTGGTCTACTATTATATGTAATTGTACCTTCATTCCAGTTAGCATTATTTGTTGAATAAATGTAGTGAGTTAGAGCATTTGCAGGATCTTTAACATATAGCTTTAAGTTAGCAGATGTTATTGTTTTACTTGCAAATGAAGTTAAATCAAGTTTTAGGTATGTAAGCATCACTGGTGCATTATCTGCTACTAAGTTTGTAGAACTACCAAAGTTTGAGGTGGCATTGGTTTTATGAACATATGCATCTTGTGTTATATCTATCTTTGTTGTTTGAGATCCTGTAGGTGTAGGAGTAGGGGTCGGAGTAGGTGTTGGGGTAGTCTGGGTAGAACCATATTCATGGTGTCCAATATCAAAAGCAGAACCACTTGGTCTTGCTCCACCATAAAAATCTGTGTTAGCAGTTGTTGTAATTCCCTTATTTACATTAATTGAGTTACTTGCAAATTTATAGCTTTGAGTGTTTCCGAAAGTATTTGTACTTGCAAACGTAACAGAACCTACAACATCATTAGCACCGGTAACCTTAGCACCTGAAGGTGGGGCTTTTTTAGTCCACAAGTTATTACTGAATGTAATACCAGATGTGTTTTCATTCCAAGGTTCAGCTTTGGATACGCTTGTGTCAAAAATATTGTTTTGTATATTTGTAGACTTAGTTTTATATGTCTCTTGAGCAAGGTAGAGTGCAGATTGTATAGATTTAAGTATCGTATTGTTAAGTATTTTAACAGAACTTAAACCTCCGTTAGGTACATCTGATCCAAAATAAGTAATACCGTAATTGCAAGAGTCAACAATATTATTCTTGACTACAATATTATCAAGCTGTGCTCCCCAACCTGAGTATGATTCTTCTGCTATTGCGATTCCTGAAGCTCTTGTTCCACTTCTAAAGAATGTCGGATTATTAGTACAATATGCATAACTATTCTCAAGTGTAACATTTGGTGAATTATCAATGTAGAAATTCACACTTAGGTTATCGTAGGCTAAACTATTGCTAATCTTAACATTTTTAGACATTGTTATTCCAAATCCTTCACCGTGATTATTATACGCCTTAACATTTTCAAGAGTTAAACCATCAGCTCCTTTTTCACCTTTAACAGCAGATCCCCAAGCATTTCTAGCAATACCTTCTAATACGGAATCATGTACCACACTATTTTTTACTGTGATTCTTGTACCCTGCATAAATAGGCCATGACTTTGAGATCCAACTACTTCAAGGTTTTCCGCATTAATGTCACTACCTGTTAAAGCAATTCCTGCCCACTTAGAATTTATTCCTTTAATTCCTGAAATATCAATAAATTTTCCAGAAACTTCAATAGGCTTATTTGTATTTGTTACATCAATTACAACTTGTTGATTTTGATAATTTTTAATTGCAATTCTTGAAGTTGCTGTACCAATATTACTAATTACTAAAGGTTCTTTATAAGTACCACCTAAAATATATAAGGTAGCGCCTGGGGTTAAAACAGTCTTTGCTTTAGCAAAAGTTTTAAATGGCTGTGATAGAGTTCCAGGATTAGAATCTGAACCTGTAGTTGATACATAGTAAACTGGTCCTGTACCTGCATTACTTCTTTTATCAAAATTATTTGTTAAAAGAATTGCAATAGAGGAGAAAAGAATTAGCCCTATTGCCACTACCGAGTATATTATTAAATGTTTTTTCAAGCTTTTACCTACTAAGATTAATATCCAATGTAACATAATTATTTAAAAATGTTTATAGATTTGAAATAAATTCTGTGACATACTTTGATATATATGTATCCGGATAAAATAAGAATTCTTACAATTGAATAATCTGCTCATTAATAAAAAGAAGGAAATAGAAAATATTTTCCGTGAATATGCAGATGATATTTATAGATTTGCATATTCTAAAACATTAGATTCAACAATATCGGAGGAAATCGTAAGCGATACCTTCAACACATTAGTTGATGTATATGAGAATTATACAGACCAAGGAAAGATTAAATCCTTTCTTTTTGGTATTGCACTTAACAAATTAAGACAATACTGGTCAAATAAAAAGATAAAGAAAGTAATAGAATTTGACGAAGATATTCACTCATTAGAAGTAAATACCCCTTCTTTAAAAAGAAACAGACTATTTAATAAACTAATTAAAATATTAGATACGCTTCCAGATAAATATAAATTAGTAGTAAAGTTAAGATTTTTAGAGTTAAAAAGTATAAAAGAAGTTGCAAATACTATTGGAACTACACAGTCAAATGTAACTACAATACAAAATAGAGCTTTAAAAAAGATTAGAGAAAAAGTAAATGAAAAGTAAAGAGATAAATGAAAATAAAATAATAGAAGTCCTAGTTAAAAATAGCTCTGCAGGGCTTGATGAAACTAGCAAAAAAAAGATATTAAATAATATAAATATTAAATTAAGAAATAAATATATGAAAAAGTATATATTCGGTTCGGTATCGTTGTTAACCTTAGTGTTTGTTGGGTTGTTTGTATTTAATACATACTTAAATAAACCAGAACCAATTGTAATTAATGAAGTTGTAGCACAATTGAAGACTCAAGATACTAGTACTGGTGACGCTTCAATGAAGATTGCAGTTGATGACCACTCCTCATTTAACGCAGCACAAAATGTATTAAGCTTTGATGTACTTGTTCCAACTACTGTAAAAGGTGGACAATTAGCTCAAGTACAAACTGCTAGAACATTTGATGGTAGTAAGTCAGATTCAATATATACAACATTTGCTGTAGATGGAGATATGTATTTTCAATTAAATGAAATGAAAACAGATCCTGAAAACGTATATGTACCAGAAGATTCTACTAAAGTAACCTTAATGATTAACGGAAAAGAATTAGAAGGATACTATGTAAAGTTTCAAGAAACAGATATTGATCCTAATTCAGAAATGGCTTTATATGGTGGTACTAGCTCAAAAAGTGAATTAAGCTTCTATGCAAACGGAGTACAATTCTCAATCTATGAGTTCGGAAAACTAACTCAAAATGATTTAGTAAGTATTGCTAATAGTTTGAAGTAAAGGAGTATAAACTCAGGCGGAATATTTCTGCCTGAGTTCCTTTATATATATCAACCCTTGTTCTAGAGTTTTAGTATTCATTAGTTGTTCTCTAATCTCTTTTGCCCTTTCGAAGTTATTAACATATATTTTGAAGTATTTCTTTAAGATGTCGTAATTCTTTGTTTCTCCCCAAATCTTTTTAAACAGCTCAACATGTTTTTCTAATACCATTATCTTTTCAGAAATTGGAACTATATTAAAATCCCTGTTATCAAATAGATATGGATTCTTAAATACTCCTCTTCCAATCATATATCCTTCAAAGCTATTCTCTTTACACAATATTTCACCTTGTTCCACTGTGAGAATATCACCGTTACATATCAATACAGTGTCTTTAGATATCTCATCTCGCAACTTAGATATTTCTTTCATTAATTCATAATGCGGAGGGACTAATGACAATTCCTTTGAAGTTCGCAAATGTATTGAGATTGCGTTCGGCTTATGTTCTAGAAGATGACCAATCCACTCATTTACAACAATAGTCTGAAATCCAATCCTAGTTTTAATACTTAATGGTAATCCTTGCGATCCTTCTTTTGTAGCATTAATAATTTCTGAAGCAAGAGTCGGATTATTGATAAGGGCACTGCAAGCTCCTGTTTTTACAACATCTTTATCTGGACAACCCATATTTATATCTACGCCAGAAAAACCTAGTAGCGAGAGTTTTTGAGCACCTAGTTGATATAGTTTAGGAGTAGTGCCCCAAATTTGGGCTACAAGTGGTAACTCAATATCTGAAAATCGCAACCTTTTTGCCACCTTCTCCTCGCCAGGTGAGAATAATCCTTCTAGACTCGTAAACTCTGTAAAAAACACATCTGGCTTTCCCATAGATAACATCATTTGCCTAAAAACAGTGTCTGTTACTTCCTCCATAGGTGCAAGTACAGAGATTGTTTTCTTTTTTGCTAATTCATTCCATGAAAAATCCATAAGTGATTATACAGTATTAAAGAAACAAGAGTGAAAGCATTACGCCACAAAGTGTACCTGCAATGACTTGACTGACAGTATGTCTTTTTAACTCAACTCTTGACCAAGCTACAAGAGTTAGAACAATTAACCAGAAAAATATCAAATACCAATTAAAGAATATTACTGATGTAACTGTTGCAAATATGGATAGGTAGAACATATGACCACTCAATTTCCAAAAGATTGAAACAATCCCAAGTATTATATTGCTTGTGAATACTATTAAAGAGACAGCAAAGAAAAGAGGGGAGGATGTTGTTGTAGCGATAAATATGATGACTAGTGTAGGTATGATACTTGCTAAATCTAAAAGTGGTCTCTCCCTTTTATTTGAAATCTCAAAATCTGAAATTAATCCAAAACATTTAAATAATGCTAGCTCAGTCCCAAACATAATTACAATAAATACCGCAATCGCAACAGCATTTGGAATCTTATCGTTATCTAAATACAGAACAATAAAATATGTGCTTAATAGAGATAAATATGCATTAAAAACATTTGAAAATATATTTGCTAAGTTCTTTTTATTCATTATCAATAATATACAACCTATGAAGTGCTCTTGTCACTGCAACATAAAACAACCTTGAGTCATGATCTATATTGAAGTTAAAAGATTTATAATTTGATATAAACACACTATCAAATTCAAGACCTTTTGCCTTACTTACAGGCAATACTAATATTCCTGTTTTATAATCAGAATCCGAAAATGTAGTTAAGGGTCTAGTAAGCTTCTCTTTCTTCTTTTCTAACTTCTCATATACAAGTATTGCTTCAGAATCATCTTTAGTAATAATTGCTACAGTCGCACTACCTTTCTCAAACTGTTCATTGATTAACTCAACCAGATTAGAATCATTGTTTAAAGTTGTAACTTCTTGTCCGTGTCTTAATACTGCTTCAGGCAATTGAAAATCGGTAGGAAAATAGTTCTTAAGTATATTGTTTGAGTATTCAATTATTTCTACCGTTGTTCTATAACACTTGTTTAATTGGAAATACTTAAACTTCGTATTTCTTCTTTCCTCAATAATATCTATAACAATATTCCAGTTAGGAATTTGGAATGGTGGAATAATTGATTGCGCAATATCTCCGGCTAGAAATAGGTTATTCTTTTTTGATACAAGTGAGAGTAGGTAGAGCTCAAAAGGGCTCATATCCTGTGCTTCATCAACAACTATATATTCCTTCATATATTCAGAAGTACCATTTAGCATGAAGTGGATCCAAAGCATTGGTGAGAGATCTTCTTGCATAAAAGTGTGTTTACTAAAAGTCTTTCTAGTATATTCTGACAAACTTATATCATTTAGTGATTCAATAAACTCTATATATATTTTTTTCGTATCAAGTTTCGATTTAACAAACATATCAATTTTTTCTTTTGTAGCATCAGAGACTGGTTTTATGTTTGGATTGATCCTACTCTTTAGCATGTTTGTAACGTATGTTGCGTTGAGTGCTAAATCAATTCTCTCAACAACACTTATCTCTGGATTATTCTTTTTAAGCTCGTAATATTTCTCCCTAACGCTTTGATATTCGGAGAAAGGTAAATCTTCTAAAAGCCTATCCTCGAATATCTCAAAGAAGTTTTCAATTTTATTTAGAAATTCTCCAGAACCTTTGAACTTTTTATACTCTAAATTATATTCACCGTTGTACAAAGTATATTTATCATCCATGCCTAATATCTTTTTAGCCCAGAAAAGGAATGTATTTGATTCAACACCAACAATACCTAAACTAGGTAATACATCAGAAATATAATCAAGAAACATTCTGTTAGGTGCAACAATCAAGCTTTTCTCTGGACTAATCTCATCTGGATGAGTAAAGAAGAGGTAGGCTAGTCTATGTAGCACAATTGTTGTTTTACCACTTCCAGCAACCCCTTGAAGTATAATTGGGGTATTAATATCTGCTCGAATAATGTCGTTTTGCTGACCCTGAATAGTAGCAACAATATCTGCAAGCTTTTTTCCTAATCTTCTGTTTAACTGGGTGAGTAGGAACTCATCAGCTGAAACATTTCCACTTTTTGCGTCATAAATACTTTTAATTCTTCCATTTGCTATATCAAACTGCCTTTTAATCTTTAAATCACCTTTAAATTCACCAAGAGGCGTTTTAAACGAGACTCCTTTAGTTGGACCCGAGTTTACATAATAAAGGTTTGCACTTGGGGCTCTCCAGTCTGTTACCAATACCTTTTTTGAATCTTCATCAAAATATGCAAATTTACCAATGTAAGTAGTAATCTCACTTTCTTTAAGCTTTCCAAGAGCATCTCTTTGGATTGTTATTCGACCAAAGTATGGATTATCAACAACTTCAAGCTCACGGTTCATTCTAGAAATAACAAGTTTTAATCGTTTTAATAGCTGGTTATATACTCCAACTGCACTACTTTTATCATCTCCAGTTTGATCCTCTATTATTTGTATTTGTTCTTCGATCTCAACTTCTAGAGCATCCATTCTTTGCTTTTGAATATTTAGTGCCTTTATTGAAAGATTCTCAAGTTGAATAAAAGGTGGGAACTCCTCACTTTCAAGGTTATTACTAGCAACCATATCTCTAAAATCAGCAATCTGAGATAAGTTCCTAAAAATTGGATTAAGATGCTTTTCGTATGAAGACATTATATGGGGCAAAAAATAATTAAGTGATTATATAGATTATTTGCTTAATTAGTCAATTATTTCGTTAATAATACCACCGCCTAAACACTCGCCATCATTATATAGTACTACAGATTGTCCAAGGGCAGGTGCCCACACTTTCTCAAAAAAGATTACCCTTACCGTATCATTTTCAAACTTAATATCAGCAACATTGTACAATTTTCCTCTATATCTAATTTGTGCTGTTAAGCCTTCGTTATTAATTTTATCTGGTATTAAGTTAAAGTTTTTAAGAAATAGTGTTTTCTTGTATAGATGTGGATTATCTTCCCCTTTTGCCACGTACAAAATATTGTTTTCAACATCTTTACTTGCAACAAAATATGGTAGGTCAGACCCACTAACTCCAATACCATGTCTTTGGCCAATTGTATAAAACCATACACCGTTATGTTGTCCTAAGTACTTCTTTGTATCAATATCAATAATTTCACCTGACTTTTCCTTAATTCTGTTTTTGAGAAAATCTACGATATTTACTTTACCTATAAAACAAATGCCCTGACTATCTTTACGATTTGCATTAGGTAATCCATTTTCAATTGCAATCTGTCTAACTTCGCTTTTGAGCAATTTTCCAATTGGAAATATGGACTTACTTAATTGAGATCGATTTAATTGATGTAGGAAGTATGCCTGATCCTTATTTTTATCAACAGCCCTATACAGCCTTGAGTTTTCAATACTGCTGTAATGGCCTGTGGCAATCATATCTGCTCCTTCCTTCATTGCACGGTCTAGAAACCTGCTAAACTTTATATACTTATTACACAAGACATCAGGATTTGGAGTATTCCCAAGTGCGTACTGTGTAAAGAAGTCCTCTATTACGGCGCTTTCATAATCCTTTTCAAAATTGTAAACAAGAAGGGGTATATCTAAGTGCTTTGCTACTACACGCGCACTACTTAAATCTTCTTCCCAAGGACAAAGATCGGCCACACCATAATCTTCTCCCGACCAGTTCTTCATAAATACTCCGGTTACATCATAACCTTCTTGTTTTAAAAGTAGGGCAGAAACAGCACTATCTACGCCTCCTGATAACCCTACAAACACTTTCTTTTTCATATCTCTAAGTATATCATGTAAAAATGAAGAAATTATATTTGATATTACTACTCATAACTTTAGGTATTGTCCTAATATTTGGCTATTACTATATAACTAATAATTCAAACGTTACAATTCAAAACTCAAATGGAAGTAAATTACGAATTAATGCTTTAATTGCCGATTCTGATGCTGAAAAGACGAAAGGTTTGGCGATTCTTAATGAACTACCTGAACAAAGTGGAATGTTATTTTTAAACAGAATAGATACAACCAACCCTTTTTGGATGCTAAATATGAAATTCCCAATTGACATTATCTTTATTGATAGTAATAAGAAGGTAATATATATATCGAAGAATGCACAACCTTGTGTAAATGAGTCGCTATGTAAACTGATATTTGCAGATAAACCTTACCGATATGTACTAGAGGTAAATGCAGGGTTTACAGATAAAAACAATATTGAAATTGGTAATCAAATTACTTGGAAGTAATATTACATTTGTGACATTACGAATGATACTTTCCTAGACCACTCACGAGGAGTATGTGGGTTATACCTTGGAGCAATTAGCTCAGGTGTTGTAGCTCCACCTGCATAATATCTTGATAATCCTAGAGTTACTGTCGCAATTGCTTGCTTCCAACTCTTAAAAACAAATGCATTATCAGCTCCACCCCAACCCCATGCATTATATGGTCGATATGTGTGCTTACCACCACTTGATTCAATTATAGATATTGAAGCCACAAGTCTATAATCAATTTTATAATAATTTGCAGCTTGTACTAAGAATCTAGCCTCAGTAGCAAGCGGAGCACCTCTTCTTGAAAGATATGCTTTTACATTATTTACTTGCCACTCAGGTACATTTAAATTCGCTATCTCATCAATTACCGAAGTTGATATCAATGTTAATTGATCAATTTCAATATTTAGTGGCTTCTTTTTAAGATCTAGCTCTTTTGCAAAAATACTTGTTTCAATAAAGTACTGAGGTATTAAATTGAGGTATCTTTGAAAATATCCCAACACCAAAATGGCTGGAATTATTGCTAAAAGTATATTACTTATATATGATTGTTTATTCACAATAGCAGTGATTATACCAATTAACCTATAAAATATAAAATAATGGTAGAACAAATAGTATTCTGGCTAACGTATTTAGTAGAAAAGATTGGTTATGG
>CAZIIC010000028.1:7175-9387 GCA_964539195.1 uncultured Candidatus Saccharibacteria bacterium | reverse complement strand
AAAAACGAACAATATATTTGCCTCTTTTTTAGAAAACAGATATAAAGTAAGTAAGCGTTTTTGTATAAATTATTGTAAATGATTAAGAAATGAAGTATTCGATAATTAAGTACCTCTTAGGACTTCTTTTTATATTTTCAGGATTCATAGTACTAAGAACTGACATTCTTCATGCACAAAGTAGTGATACAACAGATACTGCAAAAACGACTTCATTAACAGATAAAGCTATTGAAATATTCACATCTAATACTTGTGAGTTTTGTAAAGAGTTAGAAGATGAATTAAAGAAAACCTATGATGAGAAATCATATGTATTAAATAATATTGATACATCAGCAGAAGCTAAAACTAATTTCCAGATGGCTTTAGTTGCATGTAATAAACAACAAGGGACTGTTCCAATGTTTCTTCACTCTGGAACATGTATTAGTGGTAAAGAACAGATATTAGAGATATTCAAAACAGTTAATTCTGCAAATGAGTTAAAAACAGCAGTAAATGCTGATATTCAAAAGACAACAATTATTTCAGATGCATTAAAGGATATCTCCAAAATAAAACCAACAGACGCACTTGCTTGGTATGATTACGCAATCACAGGAATATTACTTGTTCTATTTATCATTGGATTATTCTTAGTTATACGTTTAAGAAAGTCACAAAATAAGAAGTTCAAATTATTCGGAGCTCTAGTATTTTTTGTAGCTCTTGCTGGATTATCAGCTTTTCTTTGGATTAAAGTTAATGCAGTAAGTAGCCTATCATCGATTGGTGCAGAAGCAGGGAAAAACTCTTCAAACTGTATTACAGAAGGGACGTGTGCAGACTGGAACGATTACGTTGAAGCACGAGCACAAGAAGCTGAAGATAGAGGTGATTTCGGCGAAAGAGAGGAATGGGAAGATAGGGTGGTAGATCAAAGAATTCTAGATCAACAAATTGCTGCACAGAATAATGCAATTATGACTGGATTAAACGAACAACCTACAGTTTACTGTGGTTCAAAACTCGGTGGTGATGCTAATGGATGTACATATGCCGATTTTCTTAATTACCAAAGATCAACAGCTCAATCAGGTTGTGGTCCAAACGACACATCATGTATAGCCGAAAATTATGCAAGTAATATGTACGGTGATGATAAGCATAATGAACTTGGTGGTGTAGTCGCTGACGCAATTGCGGATTTCAACAAAGCATCTCTAAACGATGCTATCGATAAATTTCTTGATGCATATAGAAATGAATCAAATCAGATTGTTGGATTTCCAACAGATATTAAGGCAACACTAATAGCTGCATGCGAAAAAGCAAAAAGAACAAACTGTAGCTCACTTCCGATTGAAACACTCGTAACTGCGTATGGTTTTAATACTGTTCCTGTAGATAATTATTCTGGTGTAAATGTATATGTTCCAAGTGGAGCACTACTTGGAAGAGATATCATCTCAAGTGATCAATGCACTGTTCCAACATCTGGCGGAGCTTGCCCTGCAGGTACAATTACCTGTGAATGCCAACTGACACCTGTAGCGAGATATGCTTGTGGTCCAGCAAATGGTACCTGTAGCAGCATTTGCACAGCAACACATAATGTATGTGATGATTGCAAAAGTATTGAAGAAGTACCAGAGAATCCAGAAAACCCACCTGAGACACCAGGTGCACCTGTATGTCAAGAATCATGCAGTGCAAGTAATCCATGTGGAGATGGAACATCATGTATAAATGGAAGATGTGAAAATCCATCATGTGTTGGAGAATCAGACTGTCTATGTGGAACAGATGAAATTAGTTGTGGAGATGGATTAATTAATAATAGCGATCAAGCACCTGAGCAATGTGAACTTGGTAACCCTGCAGGTACATCATGTAACTGGGATAGTTGTAATCAAAACACATGTAAGTGTCCAGACAGCAATCCAAACTGGGATATTGAGAAAACAAGTTCTCTTGTATGTATAAACAACAATACTGCAAATGCATATGCAGAAGTGAAGTTTAACATTTCGGCGACATACATAAACGAATCATCACCTACTACAGTTGGAGTATTAGATAAAGTAGAAGATGAACCTGTTAACTATCTTGTAGATTGGTTCCTTCGAATTCAGGGGGGATTGCACAAAGACTGTTGATATTTTGGCTCTCCGTATTCCATGAAGATTGGATTCCTTGGGCGGATTCGGCTTGAGCAAAGAAAGAGAGG
>CAZIIC010000028.1:0-7165 GCA_964539195.1 uncultured Candidatus Saccharibacteria bacterium | reverse complement strand
GACCCTGCAAGTATTAGTGATGGTGGAACATACACTGCAAGCGGTAACTATGTAGATAAGATAATTTGGGATTTAACTGGTTCACTGTCTCAATTTACAATTCCTAGTGGAGAAACTGAAGTAACAAAGAGTGATTTCCTTTCATACACATTCAATATTCCTAAAGAATACTTCGGAAGTTATGTAAACATGGTAACTGGATATCCTGAAGAAGGTAATCAATTTAGCTATACAAACTCAATCTATGTAGCATGTAATGTTCCTGCAACAGCTCTTCCTGCAAATACAATTGTAAAGATAGTAGTAGGTATGTTCTTAATTGGAACAGGATTAATATTTGCTTATACTCAAAGAGGAGAAGGATTAGCTCTATCACTTGCTGATTCAAAAATATTTACAAAAGCATCAATGCTACTTGTATCTAAATCAAAGAGAGAAGAAATGAAAAAAGAAGAATTTGAAAGTGAAGTATTGAAGAGAAAATAAAGTAAAATCTTACTGAAGAAACCTCTCAATAAAGTCTTGTACGTTCTCATAGAATATGAAATTATTTCTAAATAAATACTCTTTAATTTCAACTTTAAAACTTGGAGTTACCACAAATGCCCTTGTTAATCCTCGATCTGGAATTGGCATACGAAGAGTAAATTCACGAGTGTCCCGTTTTATCGCTACCTGTGGCCTGTCAGTTAATAAAGTTATTGATGTGTCAATACTAAATTGTTTTTTTTCATTTGCTAATAAAACTCCGACGGTTATCTCTGCGCCAATTTCAATCGCAATAAGTTCACCAATATGCATTGGTAGCTCTGAATAATCTTGAATTTCTTTAAGTTTTGTATTTGTAAAAAATGATTCCACGCCGCATTATACCCTATAGTGACAGGATACTGAAGAGAATATAATTGAATGCTTGAACGCATTATTCGATTACTTCTCAAATATTAGGGAGTCTACTTTGTTACTTTCAAGTATAGCTAACATTTCCTTAACCATTGGTCTTGGACCACATACATAGAAATTCTTATTTGAATCTGAAATATGCTTTTGTATAAACTCTTCATTTATTCGACCAAAGTGATATGGAGATTTCTCTTCTTGTGTTAAAACAAATATTAAATCTTCAGGATTATCCTTAAACATATCAACTAACTCATCTTTAAGAATAATATCGTTCTCTGTTTTATTAGAGAAAATCAGCCTATTTCCGACCAACTCATTTTTTGAATGTAAATCTCTAAGAATGGCTACGAATGGTGTAATACCAGCACCACCAGCAATGAAAGTACCTTTGCCTTTATAATTTATTGTTCCCCATGGTTGATCAATAATTAACTCATCACCAACAACCAAAGTACCTAATTTTTCAGTCATACCTGAATGAGTAGGGTACTGGTCAACTGAATATAATTTAATGGTAAATTCTAGATATTCATCTGTGTTTAATGATGTAAAGGTGAATGGATGTTTATTTTCTTCCCATCCTTCTTTATTTATACTAACTTCAGTTGCTTGACCTGGTATAAATTCATAACCTTCAGGTTTTTGCACTCTAAATCTCTTAACATTATGTGTTACATTCTCAATCTCTAATATTTTTACTATCATATTAATAACTTTTAATTTACTATTTTCATATTAGCATATTAGTTGTAACTATATTCTGGTATATTAAGATAATAATTAAATATAATAAATATGGAATATATAATAGTTTTTTTAGCAATATTTCTCTTACAAGTTGTGTTCTTTACATATGCAGCTTTAAATAAAACAGATAAGGTAACAGATCTTTCATATGGATTAACATTTGTATTTGGTGTTATTTTTGCTCAATCAATATCGAACTCAGAGTTATCATTAATAAAATTGATTTTAGTTGTATTAATTTCATTCTGGGGAATTAGACTCTCTGGGTATCTTTTCATTAGAGTAATAAAGATGGGTAGAGATAAAAGATTTGATGGTATTAGAGAAAGTTTTGTTAAATTGGGAGCATTCTGGCTTATACAAGCAATCTCAGTATTTATTATTCTTCTTCCTGCATTGTATTTAATATTAAGCACAGGAGCAGTTGGATTATCATCTTTAACAATAGTAGGATTAACAATTTCAAGTTTAGGTATATTAATTGAGGCAATCGCTGATCAACAGAAATTCATCTTTAAAAACAATCCTGATAATGATGGGAAATGGATTGATACAGGAATATGGAAGTATTCAAGACATCCAAACTATTTAGGAGAGATTATGATGTGGGTAGGAGTATTCATATATGTATTACCCTTAATCACAGGACTAGGATGGTTAACAATTATCTCGCCACTTCAGATTATCCTTCTTCTTCTTTTCTTTAGTGGTATACCAACATTAGAAAGAAAATATAAAGAGAGATACAAAGGGAATGTAGAATATGAGAATTATGTAGAGAGAACAGGGATATTAATACCAAAGATATTTTAATGGCTAAGAGCGAGACACCAGAAAGTAACACTATCCGGTGTCACGTTCATAACCATCGTTTATATATAATTGCATTATTAAGAAATAAGAACAAGCTTTTAATTCTTTAATTATTATTTTTCTTGGTATATTATAAGTAACTACTAAATTGAAAAGATATAATTATGGATTGTTGCAACATACTTGAAACACTTACAAACCAATCATTACTTGTTAAAGAGTATAAATATTGGAACCTATACCTTAGAAGTAGAACAAAGACACTTGGAACTAGTGCTCTAGTAACCAAACAGCACTACAATACAATGTCTGAAATTCCTCAGGAAGCAATCACCGAACTTTCACAGATTACAAAAGAGCTTGAAACAGTCTTCAACAAACTTTTTAAACCTGATAAATATAACTACCAGATGAATATGATGAAAGAGAATCATACACATTTCAATATTTTCCCAAGGTATTCATCACCGAGAGAATATTTAAACATCACTTGGACAGACAATGGATGGCCAGCATTAGTAGGTGACAATCTAGAGATTAACCAAGAGGTATTAATTGCACTTACAGAAGAAATTAAAAAAGAGATCTCACATTTAGAATAAATACCCATATGAAATTAATAGCTCACGGAGGTTTTTCTTCAAAATATCCAGAAAATACTTTAGAAGCATTTTTAGCCGCTGAAAAGTTTAAACCATTTGCAATAGAAATGGATATTATTCTCAATCCTAAAACAAATCAATTTCATTGTTATCATCCTACAGGAATTAGCTCAACTACTGGTACTTTTAACACAGATGAAATATCTGAACAACTAGATGCCATTACCCAATATCCTCTACTTAGCGATGTTTGTAACAAACTTAATAAACACCAACTCATTAACCTAGATATTAAATCTCCTTCAGAATTCACATTTCAAAAGATTGCAGAATTAATTAAGGGAAATGAAGATCGTTATATAGTTGGAATGAGGAAGTTCGAAGACTTTCTCTTCCTAAAAAAATTAAACCCTGAAATTATTACGAATGCACTCTTTTCAGAACCTGATGATTTTATTAATTATTCAAGTAATGGAGGAATGTATTTCAGATTAAGAGAGAGTGATCTAAATGAAGATATTGTCGCTAGAATACACGATAAATCACTAGAAGTATGGGTAACACCAGGTAGCAAGGCAACAAAAGATAAACCAAGAACAAGTGGTGAAATTGACGAGAAGGGTATTCAAAAACTTCTAGACCTAAATGTTGATGCTGTATTTGTAAACGATATTGAGATGGCGGCAAACTATCTAAAAGCGTCAAAATAACAACTCGAAGATAATTGTAGTTATGAAATATTAAACATATGCAAAAGCGAATTCACACATTTCCTATATTCCTTCTGTTTTTAATAACCTCAATACTAGGCAACTATATTATCTATAGATATTTTCCTGCTCGTGTTATCTCAAATGATCTAATCTTTAATATTTTCCCATATAGTTTAAATGCTGAATATATTGCTGATGCACTATTCTTTCTTGGAATTTTCCTATTCATTATCTTTTATGCATTAAGAAATATTAAAAACTTAAACCACATCGTAAATGTAATATTAATTATGTATATCGCTAGAGCAGTAATAATGATATTTACACCACTAATGAGACCTACAGGAGTTGATTTACCATCACATGGATTCTTTAGAGATTATATGACACAACTTGGGATGTTTCCTTCAGGACATATAGCACTCATTGCAGTAATGTATTTCTATATCTCAGAAAAGAAGTTCGAGATATTAAAAAAGATAATGGTTTTCATACTTATCCTTTCAAGCATTTTTATGATAACAAGTAGGGGACACTACACAATTGATGTAATAGGGGGAATAATGTTAGGTTATATAGTAGTAAATGAATATAGAAATTTTCTAAAACATTAATTAAAATACTTAGTATAATTATTAATTAAAAAATAAACATATGGCAGAAATAAAAACCAAAGTTAATAATGCAAGTGTAAAAGACTTTTTAAATAGTATAGAAGATGAGCAGAAAAAGAGTGACTCCTTTGAGCTACTCAATATTTACGAAGAGATAACTGGTGAGAAAGCTAAAATGTGGGGAACAAGTATTGTAGGATTTGGACAATATCATTATAAATCTGAAAGGAGTACACAAGAAGGAGATTGGCCACTTGCTGGATTCTCACCTAGAAAACAGAGCTTAACACTCTATATGATGAGAGTGGCTGACAATTTAGATGAATTAATCTCAAAACTAGGAAAAAACAAAATTAGTGGTGGATGTCTATACATTAAAAGATTAAGTGATGTAGATATGAAGGTACTTAAGGAAATAATTAAAAAAGCTTTTCTTGAAGCTAAAAAGAAACTAACGTAATCAGGAAGGATCAATTAGAACGCCACTGATTGAAACATTAGCAAAACTGCACTGCTTACTATTAAAACAGCATGGTCTTCTATTACCTGCATTTAACTTTGAAAGTGCAACTCCAATCCGTTTTTCTCTTGTCTGAGGATTTTTAGTAGCATTAACCCATCTTATCCACTCCCATCTTGCAAGTGGAGTAATGTCATTCCATGTTTGAAGTGCTTTTGAACTATCGGAAATAGTTTGTTTTAAATCAGCAGGTACTTTTGGCTCTATCCATTTATCTATTTGATTCAATTGGACATTAACAGTATCACCAGATTTAATTCCTAGATTCTTTTGCATTTGATTATCAATTCTAAACCAATGGCTATTATTTCCATCAGGTTCTAAAGCGCATTGAAAAGCATTCTTGTTAACTGTACCAGATACCATTGCAAGCCCTCTAGTTGTTAACTTAGAGCTAGCTTCAATTGGCAATCTTAAGATAGTCCAATTATCAATCGTATATAATTTTGCTTTAAAGGTAATCATACTTATATTTCTAATATATCAAAAACATTTACCTAATTATAGTTATAGTTGTAGTGAATAGTATGTTTACATGGTTATTAAATACATATATATTTAGATATGAAAAACAAAAAATTATTTGTATTGTTTGCAGTTATAGTATGTTTAGTAATAGCTGGTTTAGCATATTTCCTATCAATTGATAAAGATATCCCAACAAAAACAGATACTGAAGCAAGTGTAGTTCTTGGAACATATTATGTTTCAAATACAGGTAAAGATACAAATAATGGTACAAGTAAATCCACTCCTTTTAAGACTATTGCAAAAAACCAGGATATGAAATATTAATTGCGCCAGGTGTGTATAAAGAGAAGTTAGTTATTTCAAATAAAGCTGGAACAAAAGACACCCCAATTAGAATAGTCGGTGATTCAACCACTCCTTCAACATACCCAATTATTGATGGAGGCGATCCAACATATTCTTCAAATACAGATAAACCAGGAATTACAGTTACAAAATCTTCTTGGATTTCATTTGAAAGATTAAACCTTAAAGATCATTCACAAAGTACTTATTATCTTGATGGTAGTAATTACATTGTGATAAGAAGAAATGTCATTAAATACAATAAATTTGCAGTTAGATCTGCAAACATGAGTAACCATGTATTAATGGAGTACAACGATATAACTCAGAATCTTCCTGCAAACGCTACCTGGACCTCTTTAAAAGACTCAAAATATGAAGGTGGAGCATATGTATCATTTGGTGGTGCAGGATACATTGAAATAAGAAATAACTCAATGAAGAATATGTTCAATGGTGTTTACCTATATAACGGGAGTAGAAGAGGTAATTATTATGATTCAAATGTATTCATATATGGAAATAGATTTGAAAATGTAATTGATGACCCATATGAGCCAGAAACATATGCCTTCAATAACCATTTCTTTAACAACATACTTGTTGATACACATAGATTACTTTCAGTTGCTCCTGAAGGAGATCAAAAATTAGGCCCTATATATCTTTATGGAAACTATATGGTTGTTACAAATGATCCAACAAAAGAAGCCGTATCACAAGATAGAGTCAATTCTGCATTAAAAGTAGAATTAACGCCAATTTATTATCCAAATGGTGTCTACTACTTTAACAATACGCTTGATATTAATTCTGCTAATGTGAATGGATTTGGTATTGATGTATTAAATAAAACATTTAATAACTTTAATAGTTACAACAATATATTTGTAACCCCAGGAAATGTGTACTCATCATCTTCTGTTACATTAAAAAACTCAGTTATTAAAAATAACATGTCTAATAAAGCATTCGGATATAGTGAAGTAGGTAGTTTCCCAAATACAAACCCACTCCTAGACACAACAAGGACAACAGGTAAATTACAGGCAGGTTCACCAGCAATTGGCAAAGCAATTGCAGTAAGTATTACCAAAGGATTTTCTCTCAGTACTGTAGTAAATAGTGGGGCAAACCTTGGAGCTTATGACTCAACTGGTCAATTAATGAAATTCCCATCATTTAAGTATGAAACCCCAACTGGAGGTGAAAGTTCCAATTTCCCTGGAAATTACCCATGGGTTGAAGATAAATATATTGGACCAAACCCATTGAGTTCAAATATCACACCAACTCCAACTCCAACCCCAACGCCTACCCCAACACCTACGCCTACAGGTACTCAAACAACAAAGATAGATATAACACAAGATGCATATGTTCATAAAACAAATGCAACCTCTAACTTTGGAAGTTCAACTAACTTGGTAGCAGATA
>CAZIIC010000027.1:6638-10322 GCA_964539195.1 uncultured Candidatus Saccharibacteria bacterium | reverse complement strand
TGCTCCGGTAATTGCTGAAGTTGGTGTACTTGTGATTCTTGATTACGATAGAAAACTATTTGAGACCTTTCGAGATGGTATATTCCCATTAAATATTCAACCATATAAAGTGATATATATTACAGAATCAATGTCAGAAGAGAGAGAGCTAAATGATTGGAACGGCGTTAAATGTATTGAATTAAAAACACTAAGTCCCGAAGCGATAACTGAGAGCCTTTTATTTGAAAGAAGGGATGGGTTTTTAGCTAAAAAATAAAAACATGAGTTACACTAATCTGCATTTTTTAGGTTCAAATGCTCCCGGAGGACTTATTGCTAGTCATTTATCAAAAATGTTTTCAGGATCTACTTTTCATTCAGTTGAAGTCAATTTTAGTGAAAATGATGTAGTTGTATTTATAGATCCTGTTGGGGTTTTAAATGAAAGAAATCTATGGGAAATGCTTGGTCATCCTAAATGTATATTACATGTTTGTAACTCAGGTGAAGGATATGATGCTCATGCGGCGTATGAAAGAGTAAATATTGATATTCATACTGAGTCTATAGGGGCAGTGATTGGTTTCCTAAGAGAGAATGGATTATTTCTAGATGAAACTCGACCGATTTCATAATCCTACTTTAAACTATTCACAAATTCTGATGCTTGTATTGGATTCTTTCCTTCAAGTTGTATTTCAAGTAGTTCAATAAATCCAGTTTTACACTTAAGTATTAATCTCTTGTCTATTACCTCATATTCTTTATCTCCAACATATGAAAGATCAGATACTTTGGCTTTTAAAACTTTCATTCTTTTGTTATCAAACATACACCAAGCAACAGGCCATGGGATTAAAGCCCTTACAAATCTATCAATATAGACAGCATCCATATTTTTAAAATCTATCTCTGCTTTATCTTTTGAAATATCTTTTTGATAGCAATATGTTGCTTGAGAATTATCTTGTTTCTGAGGAGTAATCTTTCCTTCCACCCAATCTACAAGTATATTTGGCATTTCAATAGCACTTTTCTGAACTAATCTTGTTCTTAAAGAAAGATTAGTATCATCTTGAAGTATTGGCTCTCTACTGATTTTTAGAATATCTCCTTGGTCTAATCCCTCAGACATTAACATATATGTAACACCAGTTTCAGTTTCTCCATTTAGTATTGCCATCTGGATTGGAACAGCACCTCTATACTTTGGAAGAATTGAGAAATGGATATTTATCGCTTTATACTTAGGGTACTCTAAAAAGAACTTAGGAATTATCTCCCCAAATGCTTTAACAACAACTAACTCAGGTGAAAAGAGATTTATGGCTTCTTGATACTTTTCTGGTTTGTTATCGGTAATAAATACGGGGATATTATTTTCTAAAGCATATTGTTTAACAAGAGTAGGGGTTAGGATCTGTTTTCTACCTGCAGGTTTATCTGGTTGTGTTATAACAGCAACAATTTCAAATCTATTATCAATATGTAATGTTTTAAGTGTTTCTAAAGATTCCCAATTTGAACCTAGAAATATTGTTTTAATTATCATTGAGATATTCTATCACGAATTACTAAAACTCTTCTGTAGAATATGAACTTTCTTTAAAAGAGATCTCTATACTGTCAATTTGTTCTAGAATCTCTTTTATTTCTGGAACAGGTTTCTTTAGATAGTCCCAAACTTGTGCCCTATTGACCCATTCAAAAGATCCTTCACTACTCTGAACAAGTTCCCCATCAGGCTGGTCAAACTTACATACAAAAAATATTTTGTCTTCTATCATTTCACTATTTGAATTAAATATTGTGTAATGCCTTATACATAGTAGTTTTGGTAAGCCTGTAAGGCCTGTCTCTTCTTTCAATTCCCTTCGGGCGGCTTTTAGGATTTCTTCTCCTTTCTTTACCTTCCCAGTTGGAAAACCTTGAAACCCAAAAAAAGGGGCTTTCTGTCTTGTATAGAGTAGTAGTGATTCTGTATTATTAATATCTTTTCTGCATACAAGAACTACAGAGACTTTTGCTTGAGAATGAACAGTTATATCTCCTAAATCCATTCTATTTGCAAACTCTTTACCTAATTGAGTTAACTCATATTTATCAATTGATTTAATAATATATCTATTCTTAATTAATTGATCTAAATGGAATGTAAAAAGACTACCTTCAACTTCTTTAGGTTTAATCTGAGAAAATTTTAAACCATCTGAGTAAAGTAGTTTTTGGAGTATTTCGACCTGAAGTGGGTTAATCTCTTTCATTGTTTTATGAACTTTAAGTTAAGCCTAAAAGGGTCTTTTTGTTTAAATAAATAATTAGGATATTTTAACACAAAGGTATCTGGAACTTCCGTTTCTAAAAGTGCTTTAAGAATAAATCCATGTTTAGTGAAGGTATTAACGTATGTTTGAGTTGATCTAGATATAAATGAAATAGGCATTTTACTGTTATGTGCAATATTTCCTTCTATTATTGTTTCTGATAGATATCCTTTATATTCTTTTACATTCCTTTTTTCAGATAAATACTCTGTTAACCATTTTGCAGGATGAGTAACAGATACTACAAGAGAGCCATTAGTTCTAAGATTTTTATAACATTGTATAGCAAAATTATCTAAATTTTTTATATACATCAGAAGAAGTTTAGCTGTTATTAGGTCAAATTGACCGTTAAACTTTGGAAAAGTATGTTCAATATTAAAGTTAGCGTAGTCTGCACCAGGGTATTTCTTTTGTGCAAACTTTAACATTGGATTTGAGTTATCTACTGCAATTACATTTTTATACTTATGTATTAGTTCATTTGTAAATCGTCCGTCACCACATCCTAAATCTAATACATTAATAGCTTTACTTGGACATAATGATAGTATTGAAGGAGTGTTCACTTCGTTCTCGTATGCAAAAATACCCGTTATGTCATTATGAACGCTTTCAATATATTCGTCACATATCTTATCCCAGTATGTCATCTCAAAATCGATTATTTAATGGGCAGAGTGGCTAATTATATGAAGTAATAAGTAAGTAATCTAGTAAAGATAACTATACTAGAATATTGTACTGTACTAAACTATACTTTACCTATGCAAAACGAAATCGAAAAAATACAATTTAATGAGTATCTTAAGTCAGTTCAGAATCAGTGTAAGAGTATAAGTTGTTGGCCTAAATTTGGAAAAGTGCATCCTTTGATTTGGCGTGGTAGTGGTTATTGCCCTTTTGATATAAATCCAGGTGATATAAAAGAAGAACTTGGTGATTATCCATTATGGGCAAAGACATTTAAAGAGAAGGGGCTTGCTCCTGATGGAAAAAGTACTGCTTGTATACAGCTTGACCCTGTGAAATACGGAAGTATTGTTATGGTAAGAAACTCTCGTAAGCAAAATGACTTCCTGCTTGATGATGAAGATATTAAATTAGAGGATTTTTTAGGAGAACCGGATGATCAACTATTTCTAGAGAGGGAATTAATAAACCTAGGGCAAGGTTGGCCACCAGTTCTAATTGAAAGAATGGTTGCCGTCCCTTCAAGTGGTGATGAACCCGCTATATGGTCTCTTTGTATCGTTAGGAAAGTTTTAGACTTTGAATATTCTGAGTATGAAACTACTTATAAATATTTTCCTGTCGTTAAAACATTTGGTGTTGAACCGAGCTCTCCTGACGATTTAGGTATTGAAGCAAATTGGTA
>CAZIIC010000027.1:0-6628 GCA_964539195.1 uncultured Candidatus Saccharibacteria bacterium | reverse complement strand
ATAGAGAGTTTTATTTTAATAGAGATATAAATGATCCCGATCTGCTTTTCTCAAAAGATCCAATAGCCTTATCCTTTGAATTATTTGGTCCGCTAACTCAAAGAAATTTGATATCTACATTTTTGGGAAACTAATGTGCAAATAGTTCCTATTGTTTTCACCTGATATAATACCTTACATGAAATTAACAGATTACGATTACAATTTACCAGATGAAAGGATTGCACAAATACCACCAGAGGTAAGAGGCACTACTAATTTAATGGTCATTGATAGAAAAAGCGGTGGGATTGAACATAAAAAGTACTTCAATGTTATCGACTATATTAAACCTGGTGATGTTATTGTTTTAAACTACACTAAAGTACAAAGTGCTAGAGCATATTTCATACACATAAATACTGGTAAAAGATTAGAAGTATTAGTATTGGATAAGTTTGATAATGGAAACTATCACTGTTTAATTGGAAAGAGCCAAAAGGTTAAAGATGGAGATATGCTCCAAGATGAGTTGAATATTGGTCAACCAATAAAGGTAGTTAAAAGGGCTGAAGGTGTAGTTGGATTTGAAATAGAAACAAGTAAAGAGAATATGGATAGAATACTTGAAATTGAGGGACATACTCCACTTCCTCCATATATTAAAAGAGAAGATAATGAAGATGATAAAGAAAGATATAACACTGTATTTGCACAGAAGTTAGGATCAAGTGCTTCACCAACAGCAAGTCTTAATTTAACTGATGAATTGTTAGTAAAACTACATGAGAAGGGTGTAAATATTGCCTATGTTGAATTAAAAGTGGGGTGGGGAACATTTGCACCAATTAGAACTGATGATGTAAGAGATCATCAAATACATAGAGAATATATAAATCTTTCAAAAGAAAGTGCAGATACCATAAATGATGTAATTGATAATGGTGGAGATGTTTGGGCATTTGGAACCACAGTTTCTAGAACTTTAGAGTCTTGTGGAGAAGAAAAGGATGGGAAGTACTATGTAAAACCATATGAAGGATTTACCCAACTATATATTTATCCTGGTTACGAATGGAAAATAGTTAAGCACTTAGTAACTAACTTCCATACTCCAAAGAGCAGTCTACTTGTTCTAGTTGCTTCATTCATGGGATATGAACTTATGAAAGAAGTATATCAACTAGGGATAGCAAAGGAATATATGTTCCTAAGTTATGGAGATAGTATGTTAATTCTCTAGATATCTTTTCGCGCTCTCTATCATATTAACAATATCTTCTTTGCTTACTTCTCTTCCGAGATGTTTTTTTACTATATTAAAAAACTCACCTTGTGATTCAAGTGCATACCTTTTTATAACAAACAGAGGGATTAGTTTCTCATCTACTTCAAAAGAATCAATTTTTCCAGTGATTGTTACCTCTTCTTTCAAGTCTTTAATCATGTGCCTCGCTTCTTCAGCAGAAAATGCGGGGAGCAACATATTTAGTCTTCTCATTTCGATCGAGAAATCAGATATGTTGATTCGTATCAATGTGTTTACATAGTTTATACCTAGGGAAGTACTTGGGTCTACAAATACTAATATACTATTTAATTCTTCATCATAGTATGAAAAAACGATTTCAACTTCTAGTTCGGGGTTCAAATCAGATGTGGAATTTCGCAATATATATTCATGTACTGGCTCTGATATTAAACGACTCAAATCAGTGTTTTGCTTGGCTTCGTTATGTTTCATATTTTCTACATATTAAATTATTACTATTAGTATCCTAAATATATTATTCAGAAGACTTGGGAGTATTATAGGTTTAAAAGTGATATAATCTTGACGTAAATATGACATACCCTAAAGTACTATTAACAAGTGGTATTGAGATAGATTTGCATAACTACGCCTTAACTTTCACAGAGGCAAAAGAAAATTTTTTCCAACCAAAAGAATATTACATACTCCCATATATACCAAAACATAAAAATATCGCAGGAAAGACAATATTTCTACCATATATTTCAGATGAGATAGACAGAACTTCAGAAATTGAAATATCCAAAGTACTTAAGTTTCCTAAAATACATTTAGAAAAGAGAGAATTGTATATCAATACAATATTTAAATCTTTTTGGAATGATTTAGTAAATATATTAGGGGAGAATGAGTTGAAAAGTATTAAGATCGTTGAATTTCAGATTACAAACGTTGGTTCTGGAGGTAGAACATTTATTACCGATAACGATACAAAAATAATAGTTAGAAATAGAAAAGATATCTTGCCTGAATTAATGTTTTCCACTTTAGTAATGGGAGTATTAAAGTTTGTAGGATATAAAGAAGAATATGCTTGGGAGGAAAAAATGGCGATAAAAAGTTGGATTGAAAATTCAACTGTCTTAAAAAAGTACTTTAACCATAACTTTGTCCCTATGCTTTCAAACCTTCGCCTAAAACAACAACAAGGGAAATATCAATTGGAATCACAAGAGTATTTGAAGAAGTTGGGGATATATAAAGATGTAAGTATAGATAAAGAAGGAGATTTAATAATAAATGGGAATAATATTGGACTAAGTAAGAATGAGAATAGTTTTCTTAAGGTTTTAAATGAAAATAAAGGAGGAATTGTTGATTACGATACTATTTTTGAAGGTGTATGGGGAGGTGATAGTGAAAAGTTTTCACTTTATGCAATTACTAAGTTAGTGGAAAGAGTTAGAAATAAGATGCAAAAACTAGGAATATCCAAAGATTTTATTACCTCTGTTAAAGGAAAAGGATATTGTATTAAGTAATTAGCGCTTCAAGGTATTGATATCTTTTTTAGTTAAGAATATATTTAAGTTGATCGAGTACGATTCGTGTATTTATACCCTCACAGACCTCGTGCCTGTGAAAGGTAACAAAGAGCGTACATCTTTACTAAAGTATATTGGCAACAGTGTACTCAGTTAATACATAGTACTTTGGGGCAACCCTTGGTACATTACTCAGCGCACCCAATGTTTATTCGGAGGGTGCGCATTTTTTATATCCCCTCCTTTATATTTTGATGATATAATCCTTAAATAATGAATCACCTACACTTCGGAGAAAAACCAATATTTATGCCTGATGCCACACGTGGTGCCGTTAGGCATTTAACAACATCTCAACTTAAATCTACAGGTACTACTCATATGGTAGTTAATACTCTTCACTTAATGATTTCACCAGGAGCTGATGTCGTTTCAGAACTAGGAGGTATTAAAAGCCTTATGAACTTTGATGGAACTGTATTAAGTGATTCAGGAGGTTTTCAAGTATTTTCTCTTCTTCATACAAAGAAATGGAAAGGAAAAATTGATGAGAACGGAGCTACATTTAAATCTCCAAGAGATGGAAAAACATTTGTATTAACACCAGAGAGTAGTATTGATGTACAAGCACTTCTTGATACTGATGTAATGGTATGTTTAGACGATTGTAGAGATGCAACTATATCAAGAGCAGAAGCAGAACTTTCTGTAAAAAGAACAATAGAGTGGGCAAGAAGAGCAAAAGAACATTTCTTAAAGAAGGGATTAGATAAAAAGGGAAAACTTCTCTCTTGTGTAATACAAGGAGCAAATCATTTAGATTTAAGAGAATATTGTGCTAAAGAATTATCTAAAATTGGTTTTGATGGATATAACTTTGGAGGATATGTAGTGGATGAGAATGGAAAGTTAGTTGTAGAAGAGATGAAAGTAGTTTTAGAAAACACACCGGATGACAAGTTCAAATACGCGATGGGTGTTGGAAAACCTGAGGATATTGTTAAAGGGTATGAAATTGGATATATGGTTTTTGATACTGTACTACCAACAAGAAACGCTAGACACGGAACCCTATATTCATTCTCAGAAGAGGGTGGGATAGTTAGAGTAACATCATCTAAATATGCAAAAGACTTAAGACCAATTGATGATACTTGTGATTGTGAAGCTTGTGTAAATCATAGTAGAGCTTACATTTACCACCTTATTAGAAATGATGAAGCAACAGGTAAGACCTTAGCTACTATTCATAATCTAAGGCATTATCAGAGGTTGGTAGAGAGATTGATTAGGTGAGTCAAATTCTTAATTTATAAATGATTCTAATATCATTTTGTAAAACATCTTTTGGTTTAGATAGTGATCAACAATTAAAGGGTCAACACCTGCTGAAATTGCAAAATCATAGTCAGTTTTAGAATCACCGAAATATATAAAATCTTCTTTATTCCCTCCTGAATCTTCTACAAGTTTCAATAAGCAATATGGATTTGGTTTTTCATAACCCATATCAGAGCAGGAGATTATATTGTCAACATATTTATCTAAATTATTTTTCTTTAGTATCTTTAGCAAAGACTTTGTCTGTCTGTTACTCATAATACTGACTATCTTATTATCACTTTTCAATGATTTGATAAAATCCTCAACGGCTCGAAAGGTTTTTACTTTATGTATCTGTTTTACATGTAATTGTTCATTAGCTTCTACCAAATCTTTAGGATTAGCATTTATACTCAAATGCTTTACTGCAATTGAATACAAATCTAGCATTGAAACCCCTCTGTTTTTAAAGTGTAAGTCTCTTAAATATTTATTTGTAGTTTCGTTTTTGATATCGATATATGATTTGAATACCTCAACAAATAATTCTTGATTAAAATTATATGAATCAGCTAAAGTATCATCAAGATCGAATACAAAATGTTTTTTATTTATTTTCATAGGATAATTATATTGATTTAACCTGACATCAGCTTGACCCCTTTATGTCAGGAATGGATGGTGATAATATCTCAAATTATGAAACTGACAGAACTTGATGTGAAAATTTCAAAAAAATATTCAGATAGATTATTAAACCCAATAAAGTTTGGTGAAAACTCAGTCAACTTTTGGTTCCCAGGGTCTGGAATGACTACAGTATTAAAGGATGTCTTTAATAATAAGAGACTATTAAAAGCAAAGTTGGGAAAAATCTACAACCTCTTAAAGATTGAAATGTTCTGGGGGCATAATGCTACTAAGAAAACCCTACTTGATATGTTAAGGTTAAATAATTTTTCATCACCTCAAGAATTATTTAGCTCTTGCAAGAGTCTTTTAGATAAAGGGCAGGAGATTGTTTATATTGTCAGCAGAGTAGATGACTACCCGGAAAAAGAGAAAGTATTGATTCTAAAAACACTCGTAAATCTAACATCATTAAACACACGCAGGGTTCATATAATATTTAACAGCATAGATAAGCCTTGGTTTCTATATCAACTAAGAAAATCCCCAGAGTTTATGGTGTTAGCAAATCATATAACTATAGTGCCCGTTCTAGAAGGAGATCTTTTGGATGAATATTTTGAAGCTAAATCTTTAGAATATGGCTGGAACATGAAATCGAAGGAAAAAGAATATGCTAAATCTGTATACGGAGGCATTCTTCAACTTTCTAAGGAGTATATTAGGTCAAAAGGTAATAAACTTAATACTTCTTTAAAGTTTAAATTTTTGTGGGATCAATTACCATCTGAATATAAGGATCATATTGAAAATCCAGTAAGAAATGGTGAGGCTCGTACTGATTTGATAGCTTTAGGAGTAAATCATTTGAAGTTTTATTCTGAAAACTCATCTATATTGAGTCAATCTTCAAAGGACAAAATATACAAGGTATTAAATAAAGAAGAACAAAAGTTATTATCATATCTGGAAGCATCTCAGAATATAATAATTCCTAGGTCAGTAGTTTCAGGATTGATTAGACCAAATAATTCAGAGAATTTGACTGATTGGGCTTTTGATAAAGCGATATCTAGATTCAGAAGAAAGCTTATTGAAATTGACATTGATTCGTCAAAGCTGAAAACTTTGAAAGGAAAAGGATATATATGGCAGTAGTACGTCCAGATTTAAATGTAGTTGAAATAGAAAAATCTCTAGAAAGAATTAAAAGAGATTTTAGTGCGAAAGAGGTTGTTTCCGAAGTATTTCCTGAAGAAGAGCAACGCGATTTATTTGTTCAAGGTCTTGTAGAACTATCTGAGGTCCAAAATAGTCAAATCAAAGTAGGGGGTAGAAGAGTTCGGGAAATGTTAGGTATTACTACTCACGATTTAGCACTTGACATAGTTTCTGACGCTGAAGAGATTAGACAGACACTAACTCCAGATGCTGCAAGATTAGCTGGAATTCTAGAGTATTTAGAAAAATATGAGACTAAGAGAATGACTGAGCCAGACTTAGATCTTTTTATTTGGGATGTTGGTATAGAGAAGGTATTGGATATTTTTAATCAAAAGGGTTTTAAGACTGAAACTAAGAAAGTAACTGGTGGTGTAACAGTTATCAATGTTAAAGGCAGTAATGGAACTGCTACCTTTATTACCGGCGAGAGCTCATGGCAAACAAAGGAAAGTTGGCCGATGATGGGAGGTATTATTGCGGAATTCTCAACGGATGCTAGTGAACCAACTTTTAAGCTAGATGTTGCAAGAGGTAGAGTTTCATTGTACCCATTAGAGATAGGAGAAAAAATAAAAAATCCAAAAGATCCTCAAAGGTTTGCCTCTGTTGGTAGAGCTTTGTTATGGTCTTTGACAACAATTACTCCTGAAGGGAGAATGATTAATCCTCCAGG
>CAZIIC010000026.1:0-10875 GCA_964539195.1 uncultured Candidatus Saccharibacteria bacterium | reverse complement strand
CTGACCGATCACTAAGAACTTCATCTTCTGGATACTTAACAAGAAAACTTGTTGATGTAGCACACGATGTGATTGTGAGAATGGAAGATTGTGGTTACGAAGGTGAAGGAATGCTAATCAAGAAGAGCGATGATAGAAGATTATCATACGAAGATAGAATTACCGGAAGAGTTGTTGCAAAAGATATTGTTGACTCAAAAGGAAATGTAATTGTTGCTAAAAAGCAACTCATTACAAAAGCGATAGCAAAAGAGATTGTTAATGCTCAGATTGAAGAAGTAGCTGTAAGAACTCCAATAAAGTGTAAAGCACCTTTAGGAATCTGTCAGAACTGTTATGGAGCTGATATTGAAAGAAACTTAATGGTTGAAATGGGTAAGGCAGTTGGAGTAATTGCAGCTCAATCAATTGGAGAACCTGGTACACAGATGACAATGCAGACGTTCCACAAAGGTGGAGTACAGAGAACTGACATCACACAAGGTTTACCTAGAATTGAAGAGTTATTCGAAGCAAGATCACCAAAAGCAGAAGCTGAAATGGCATCAGTTGATGGAGTAGTCTCAATTGAATATGCCGAAGATGATTCAGCAACAATTGTTATTAAAGGAACAAAGAGACTTGATAGAGCATATATTGTTACAGATGCAAAAGAGATCTTAGTAACTGATGGTGCAAAAGTAAAAGTTGGACAAGCACTATTTGTTGATGAAGATGGCTCAGAAAAAGCAGCAGTATTTGAAGGTGAAGTTAAACTTTCCGGAGGAATTCTTCTACTTGTCGGTGGAAAGAAATCTGAAGAAACAATAACTGTACTTCCAGGTATTACAATCCTTGTTAAAGATGGACAAGAAGTATCTGCGGGACAACCTTTAACAGAAGGATCACTTGATCCAAAGAAGCTTGCTAAAGTAGATATCTTTACAGCTCAAAAATATGTATTAGATGAAGTTCAAAGAGTGTTTAATGAGCAGGGTGTATCAACAGATGATATCCATCTTGAAGTAATCATTAGACAAATGGCTAGACTCTCTAGAGTAATGAATGCAGGTGACTCAGGATACTTGGCTGGAGCACTAGTAAGTAGATTCATTGCAGATACAAAAAATGAGATGTTAGTTAAAGATAATAGACATATTGCATTAGTAGTTCCAAAGTTCATGGGAATCAAAGCTTCAGCTTTGTATACAGAAAGTTTCCTTTCTGCTATGTCATTCCAAGAGCAGGTAAGAGTATTAACCAGTGCATCAATCACAGGTAAAATTGACTACCTAAGAGGAATGAAAGAGAACGTAATCGTTGGTAGAGATATTCCAACCAACGGCTCAGCAGAAGTTTTAGATATTTCTGAATTACAAGAGTTACAAATTAGTTGATTTTAATGTATAATAGCGACCATGCCTACAATTAACCAGTTAATAAGAAAACCTAGAAAAGCAAAAGTAGAGAAGACAGCCTTCAAAGCACTTGCTACAAATCACAATACCTTGCAAAATAGGTATAAGAAAGCAAACAACCCTTTTAAAAGAGGAGTATGTATTCAAGTGAAAACTATGACGCCTAAGAAGCCTAACTCAGCTTTGCGAAAAGTTGCTAAAGTTAGACTTTCAAACGGAATGGAAGTAACTGCATATATCCCTGGAGAAGGACATAATCTACAAGAACACTCAGTTGTACTTGTTAGAGCAGGAAGAAAGCGAGACCTCCCTGGTGTAAAATACACAATCGTAAGAGGAAAGTATGATACCGCAGGAGTAGAAGGTAGAAAGAAAGCAGCTTCAAAATATGGAGCTAAAAGAAAAGCTATCGGAGGAAAGAAATAATAATTTTGAAAGTTTAAAACATGAGAGGTAAAAGTCCAAAAAGAAGAAAAGTACAAAGAGATGAAAGATATGGTAGCGCCCTTGTTGCCAGACTTATCAATAAAGTAATGCAAGACGGTAAGAAAACACTTGCTAAAAAAGCTGTATACGAAGCAATAGAAGAAGGTTCTAAGCAAGTAAAGATGGAACCTGTAGAGTTTCTAGAGACAGCACTTAAGAATGCAAGACCATCCCTTGAAATTAAAGCAAGAAGAGTAGGTGGAGCAAACTATCAAGTTCCTATGCCTGTATCTCCAGCAAGACAAGATGCATTAGCCGTAAGATGGATTGTAGATTTCACAAGAGCATCATCTGGTACTTCATTTGGTAAGAGATTACTAAAAGAATTAGTAGATGCATTCAACGGTGAAGGAAGCGCTATTAGAAAGAAAGTAGACGTTGAGAAGATGGCAGAAGCTAACAAAGCATTTGCACACTTCAGATGGTAATACATTGTACATGAACAAGAAAATACCCCAGAAATGGGGTATTTTTATTTTAACTCTGCACTCAAGCCAAAGTGGTCTGATATGTTTTTGCCTTTGTATAACTCATTAAATACCAATGAACAATTTTCAATTGTTACGTTTCTACCTAGAATATAGTCAACTCGAATGTCTTGTAGATGCTTAAGCCTGTTGTGAATATACGTTTGTCTATTAGTGTTTTTTGTAGAAAGCGTAATTGGAATATTCCTTGAGTAGTCTTCTAATCTATTTTTAAGGAGAAAATTAGATATGGCTTTGTGAGTAGGTGGGATATTAAAATCTCCACAAATTACAATCTTGCCCTCAATGTTGTTAATAAACTCAGACAATTGATCGATCTGGCTTTCGATTAAATTGTTTTCATCCTCGGTATTGCTATATGTCGATGCTAAGTGAAGATTTATAAATAAAATATCTTTAAATCTAAAATATTGAAATCCTTTTGTTAGAATAGAATCACCAAGGGTCATAATTGAACTCTTAACCCTCTGATTATTAAAAGGAATAAAATTAATATCTAAACTCTCTTTTGATAGCACGCATAGTCCACCTGAACGTGAAATTATTCCAGGATTAAAGTGTGCTTTATAGGTAGTGAGAGAGGGTTTAAGGAAATTCATCTCTTGAATGAAAGCTAATTCTACATTATTATCCTGGCAAAATTTTTCGACTATAGATAAATCGTTCTGTTTGTTTCTAAATGATATTGGAAGGTCGTATATATTTATTGTCGCTATTTTCATACTAGTGTGTACTTTTATCCCTATCCCAACCAGTCACGCCCATTTTTTTCTCAAGTTTATCCATTTCCATCTTTATCTTTATCCATGTTTGTAGTCGAATAGGGTAGAGAAGGAGAGACCAATATAATTCCTTTAAGTTTTTAGCGTAAGCAATAGGAAACCAGAAATACTTTAATTCGTCTGTAAACTTTCTAGCATCTTTGGATTTCGCGCTAACTCCAAGCTTTGCAAGTTGAGGATAGCCACCAAGTGATCTGACTTTTTGTTTGATATGTTCTGTATGGTTTAGAGGGTACTTTGCATATGCGATTGCTTCTGGTTGATATGAAAGCATATGTCCCATTGAAAATACTTTATTTCCCATATATCCGTCTTCAGCAAGCAAATTCTTTGGTAATTCAAGATTAAAGTTACGCATTGCAAAACATCTACCACTAATTGGAATTATCTTCCTGTCCGTAACTCTATACGTTCTATTCTCAACAGGAACAGTTAGACTCTTTCGATTATGATCGGCAGAAGATGCTAGAAGATTACCGTAATATTTAAATTGTGTACTCCTATCATACTGAGAATATTCACAACCAGTTACAAGACCAATCTTTTCATTCTCAAAAGGCTCTAAAAGCTTAGAAACTGTATTCTTCTCAAAATATACATCGCCATCTGTAAGGATGATGATGTCTCCTCGAACTTTTTTAAACGCAAGATTTAGCGCGTATGGTTTTCCAATCTTTGGATCCTGGATTTGTATATACTTTGATGAAATACCTAATTCTTCTGCTTTTAGCTTTCCAGCCTCAAGAGTTTCTTGGTCATAGCTTACCTGTATAATTTCGAAATCATCAGGAATACCTGAATATTCTTTTATAGCGATATTTGAAATTGCTTTGCCGATTGTATCGGCCTCAAACATACTTGTGATAATGACACTAATCATACGTTGATAATATCAGAGGAACTACTTTGTGTCAGTAGCCTCAGGTGTAGCAGCAGCATCTGCAGTAGCGTCTCCTTCAACTGCAACAGTTTTCTCTTCTTCAGCTTTCTGAAGTTGAGTAATAGTTACAATTGCGCTATGTGCTTGCTCGTCATTAGGTAATGTCATACCTTCAGGGAGCTTTATATCTGATACTGAAATTGTTTGTCCTGGGTGATCTAATCCAGTTACATCAATATCAATCTGAGGTACAAGGTTAGCTAATGTACATTTAACTTCAAGAGAAGGTAATGCTTTAACCAAAATACCTAAGTTATTCTTAACTGCTGGTGAGATTCCAATAATATTGAAAGGGATTGAAAATAGCATTGGTCTTGTTTCATCAATTTGAAAGAAAGACGCATGTCTAACAATTCCAGTTAAAGGATTTCTTTCAACATTCTTTAAGATAACTTTCATCTTTGTTCCATTAACATTTGAGTCAAGGATTGTTGTTGAAGTAGCTGTCTTTAATATCGCATCTAATACTTTGGTAGGTAGTGCTACATTAAAAGATTCAGTCTTTGCATTATATACAACAGCAGGTACTAAACCTTCGTTTAATAATTGCTTTGCGTTATTTCCTAATTTTTCTCTTTTTTGAAATTCTAATATTTCCATAATTCGGATTGAAGTGTACCAAAAAAGTTAATGTATGTCTAGGTTATTCGTTAATCTTTTAATAATTTCGTAAATTCTTCGAATGCAAGGCCAAACCCTTCATATTTAGTAGGATGAGTTCCATTTACCGAGATATAGTAGATATCTCCTTCGTTCGTTCCTGCGGCTCTTGCAAAAGTTACTATTTGCTGGTCTCTTTTTACTGTGATATGTCCATCGGTGCTGTATTTTTGAGTTTTATAATTCATATCTAACTCATCAGCAAAATAGTATGCAAATTCAATATTTGCCCTTTCTGAGAATTCGCTCCAGCACCCAACAACTTTGCCTTGCTCATAAGGAAATGGAATTGCTACAGTCACCACTGTTTTAAAAGTGTCTCTTAAATACTCAAAAAACCGTAATCTGCTATCAGAAGATTTTAGATTATCTTTGAAGAAAGTAGTTAAAGTGTTGTAGGTATCGGACCAATTCAAATATGTTTCAGTTGGCACTAATATTTGTTTTAACATGTCTAATTATATCATATTTGTCCTTATTCTTAAAGGGTTTTCCTGAGTACTTGACACTCTTAGCACTCAACGCTATACTTTGCTAATGATAACTCAAAGGCAGAAAGAAATATTACTTGCAATTATATCTGAATTTATGAATTCGGCTGATGAAGTTGGCTCTTTAACACTTGTGCAGAAGTATGGCATGGATGTCTCATCTGCAACAGTTAGAAATGAAATGGTTAGACTTATGGACGAAGGATATTTGGAAAAAAGTCATATATCCTCTGGAAGATTTCCAACAGATCAAGCACTAAGACTATATGTTAAAGAGTTGGGCGAGAATGTAAGTATGTCTGCTGTTGATGACGCATTAGTAAGGCAGGAGTTGTTTAAGGTGAGATTTTCACAAGAAGATTTGATTAAGCAAATACTTGATGTTTTGGTAGAGAAACTAGATAGTGCCGCTTTTGTGTTTACTAATGATTACAATAGATATTATGGAGTATCTTCGTTGATGAAGTACGAGGAACTTAAAAATATTGATGTGTTAAGAAGGGTTTTAGATGTTCTTGAGGATAGAAATCTATTAAACCAAGTATTTACAAAGTACTCATCTGATCAAGTTTCGATGTTGATTGGACATGAGTCAGGATTACCTGATCTGCAAGATTGTGTAATTGCTTTCACTAAAGTAAATATGCACAGAAATAGCTTTGCACACATGGGAATTATCGGATCAAAACGCATAAATTATGGAAAAGTAATTCCATTACTTAATTCAATTAAAGAATCTGTTGAAACCTCTTTGAGAGGATGGAGATAATAATATGGATAATAAAGATAAGAAAAATAAAACACAGGAATTAGAAAACCAGTTAAAGAAGGCGTTGGCTGATTATATAAATCTCGAAAGAGATATGGATAGGAGAATTGAGATGAGATCAGTTGCGCTTAAGACTCAATTGGCTATGCACCTTTTAGATGTACTTGATGCTTCAGATTTAGCATTAAAGTCTAAAGAAAATATAAAAATGGAAGGTGATGCTCAAGCTTGGGGAGAAGGAATTGTTGCAATTCTTAGACAAGTTGAAAAAAGTCTTGAGCTATTAGGTATGCAAAAAATGAATGTAAATGTTGGTGATCAATTTGATTCCGCGTCCCACGAGGCGTTATCGATGGTTCCAGAGGGTGAAAAAGGAAAAATATATGCTGTTGTAAATAATGGATATATGTTGGGTGAATATGTGATTAGACCTGCCCGAGTGATTGTGTGTAATGGTGCAGCCTAGAATTTGTAATCTAGCGATTACCTGATCGTTAGATCCTGAATTTTCAGGCAAAATTAAAATTAAATTATTATTTATATAAAAATGGGAAAAATATTAGGAATTGACCTAGGAACTACTAACTCAGTAGTTGCGTATATGGCAGGTGGTAAGCCAACAGTAATATCAAATGCACAAGGAAGTAGATTAACTCCTTCTGTTGTCGCATTAGACGATAAGGGTCAGGTATTAGTTGGATCTCCAGCAAGAAATCAGGCTGTGGTTAACCCTCTTAATACAATTTATTCTGTAAAAAGATTAATAGGTAGGCAGTGGGATGATAAAGATATTGAAAAAGATAAGAAGTCACTTCCTTTTGAAATGAGAAAAGCCAGCAATGGTGGAATTGAAGTTAAAATGGGAGATAAGTGGTATACACCACAGGAAATCTCAGCAAAGATATTAGCTAAACTTAAAAAAGATGCTGAAGACTTTTTAGGAGAAGAAATCAAAGAAGCTGTAATTACAGTTCCTGCATATTTTGATGACTCACAAAGACAAGCTACTAAAGATGCCGGTAAGATTGCTGGATTTGATGTTAAAAGAATAATTAACGAACCAACAGCAGCTGCTCTTGCTTATGGATTAGATAATAAGAAAGACGGAATTGTGGCTGTATTTGACCTTGGTGGTGGTACATTTGATGTCTCTATTCTTGAAATTGGAGACGGTGTATTTGAAGTATTATCAACAAATGGTGATACACATCTTGGTGGTGATGACTGGGACGAGGCTTTGATTAACTATTTGATTGAAGAGTTTAAGAAGTCAGATGATGTAGACTTAAAGAATGATAAAACAGCATTGCAGAGATTGAAAGAAGCTGCAGAAAAAGCAAAGATTGAACTTTCAAATACTGAAACAACTGACATTAACATTCCATATATTACTGCAAATCAAACAGGTCCTAAGCACTTAAAGGTAACCTTAACTAGATCTGAATATGAGAAATTAGTATCTCACTTAATTGATGCTACTCAAAAACCTTGTGAAAAGGCAATTAAGGATGCGAAGGTGTCACTAGGTGATATTAGCGAAGTAATACTTGTAGGAGGAATGACAAGAATGCCAGCTGTTGTTAAAAAGGTTTCAGAAATATTCAAAAAAGAACCAAATAAGAATGTAAACCCTGATGAAGCCGTTGCTGTTGGTGCTGCAATTCAAGCAGGAGTTTTAGGAGGAGATGTTAAAGATATTACATTGCTTGATGTGACTCCATTATCACTAGGACTTGAAACATTGGGTGGAGTAATGACAAAGATCATTGAAAGAAATACAACAATTCCTGTTGAAAAGAAACAGGTCTTCTCAACAGCTGCTGATAATCAACCTGGAGTTGAAATCCATATTCTTCAAGGTGAAAGAGAGATGGCAGGTGATAACAAAACATTAGGAAAATTTGTTCTTGATGGTATTCCACCAGCACCAAGAGGTGTACCACAGATTGAAGTATCGTTTTCAATTGATGCAAACGGTATTTTAAATGTTAAAGCTGTTGACAAAGCAACTTCAAAAGAACAAAAAGTAACAATTACAGCTTCAACTGGACTAACAGATGAAGAAGTCGAGAAGATGGTCTCTGAGGCTGCTGAGCATGCTAAAGAAGATAAGGAAAAAAGAGAGAGAGCTGAAGTAAGAAATGAAGCAGACTCATTAATCTTTAATACAGAAAAGTTGTTTAAGGAAAACGAAGGAAAAGTAGATGCAAAGCTAAAAGAAGATATTGAGGCTAAAATGAAAGACTTGAAAGAACTTATCTCAAAAGAAGACTTCGATAAAGATCAGGTTAAGAAGAGTACAGAAGAGCTAAGTACTTCAATTCAGGAAGTAGGTAAGAAACTTTACGAAGAAGCAGCAAAAGCTGAGAAGAGTGAAGAGAAAAAGGATGATGATAAAAAAGAAGAAACCGCTCAAGAAGGCGAAGTAGTAAAGTAGAAGTAAGGAGGGCTGACTATCAGCCCTCTTTGCTCTTTAATTGAAGATTGTAATCCTGTATGATAATCTTTACTAAGTAAGCTCAATGTATAAGTATGTCTGCCCAAGAAAAGAAAAACACATCATGGCTTGAAATCCTAGAAAATATTCAAAGGTCGGTATTTTATATATCCGTATTAATTATTCCTATTTCAGTTATTCCTTTACCATGGGATACAACTGAGTTTTCAATGGGTTTGGTATTGATGTTTTTCAGCACAATTGTTATTACATTAGAGCTAATAAAGCTTGTTTATACAGGCAGGATCCTTATTCCAAAAACGTCAGTTGATATTGGTGTACTTGCTACTTTATTATCAGTATTAATTTCCACTGGTTTATCTAAATCCTTACCTACAAGTTTATGGGGGTATGACTTTAGATTAGGAAGTGGCGCCGTCCTGATTCTACTTTCGTTTATATATCTCTATACTGCACGTTCGTTTCTATTTAAATCAGAAGAAGTATTAAATACCGCAAGATTCTTGATAATTGGAACATTTATATCAGCAATATTTAGTATAGTCTCATTTTTTGGAGTTAATATACTTCAGTTTATTCCTTCATTTGATGTTCTTTTTACTAGTGGGCTACCACTTTTTTCGTCTTCTAGAATATCCGTAATTGTATGGGGAGTATCATTCCTCCTAAGCTTCTATTTAAGCGCGAACTCATTTAAAGCAAAGACATTACCATTCTTTATATTCGCTACAATATCAACAGTTGTTCACCTTATTGCTATATTTCTCTTTTCAATTGCACAAGGTTGGGAAATATTTGCATTGATTTTAGGGGCTCTAATATTTTTTGTGTATAAAGGGGTTTATGTAAGTAAAGAGAAACGAAGTAGAGCATATAACCTAGTAATTTATGCTACTGTTGCTGTCACTGTGCTTGCTTTTGTAACATCACAAATCCCATATATTAGAAGTGGGGTAGGAAATTTCTCAAAATCACTTGTAACGCAAATTACTATCTCAAATGATTCATCACTTAAAGTAGTAACGCAAGCATTAAGTAAGGATATTGTAAGTACTGTATTTGGAATTGGTCATGACACATTTTCAATCTCATTCAATCAATTTAGACCTCTAAACGACCAGACTTCCCTTGTAAACGGTACAAACTTTACTAACGCAACAAATCAGATATTTAACATTATGGCTAACCGAGGTCTACTTGGTTTAGCTTCGTTCTTAGCGCTTGTATTCTTTGTAGGCAAATATATTAATTCGAATATTAAAGCAAATAAAGATGAAAGTAATTACATATTACTTTTTGATACGATTACAGCATTTATGCTCTTAACGTCTATTTTTGTTTACCATAATTTCATTATCAACTTCATCTTCCTTTTAATTATTTCCCTCAGTGTATCCTTGAAAGGGATAGTTCAGAAGGATAAGTTAGAGGTGTATGTAATAAATTGGGGGGTATTTACACACTCAAATAATAACCTTGGTTTGAAAAATGCTAGCTTAGGTGTTGTCGCTGTATTTGCAGTAGTTGGTATATTGCTAAATATTTCATATTTCAGAATTGGTTTAAGTGCTTACAATACGCTACAAGCAGAAAGGATTACAGCGCAGGCAAGAGTTAATTCTGATAATCTAAAAGATCATGAAAAAGAAGATATCTTAAAAAGAGCAATTAACTATTATGCAAGCGCGATTACAAATAATAAAACAAATGATGTATTACATAGAAGAGCTGCATTAATTCTATCTCAATATCTTGAAGTATTAGCAGTGAAATATGAGAAGGCTGAAGATGAGCAACAGAAGAAAGAAATATTTGAGAACATTGCAACATACGTTGAAATTTCATCTGAGGAAGCTAAGAAGGCAACTGATTTAGCGCCTACGGTTTACGCAAATTGGTCTGCCAGAAGTACTGTGTATTCAAAATTAGTTGGATTGGGACTAACTTCATATACAAAATCCGCACTAAGTGCGCTCCAAAATAGTGCTAGCTTAAATCCACTTAACTATGATGTGTACTATAACGCGGCACAATTGTATGTATTAAATAATGAATCAGATAACGCACTAAGGACTTTGAACCAACTCTTTTCGATTAATCCAACACATATCCCTTCTTTAATATTAGCAGGTGAGATTTCTACTAAGGATAAGGACTTAAAACAAGCGGAAAGATACTTTACAGACGCAAAGAAAGTAATGGAAGAGACTTCTTCAACTGATAATGAAATATATAGATACATTACAAAAAGATTAAAAGAAATTGAAGATCCAACAAAAGTAGTAGATAACCCACCAAAAGATACTAAATCAGATGAAGTACAAGGGGAAAAATTATAAAACCATTATTTGGGATTGGAGATCGACTCTCTATGACCCAAACACAGAACAGCTATATCCTTGGG
>CAZIIC010000025.1:10391-11041 GCA_964539195.1 uncultured Candidatus Saccharibacteria bacterium | reverse complement strand
ACCTCCTGTTGTTGGTCATACATTAGCACTAGATGAAGAAATCACTAGAAGTGTAGATGATAATGAGCCATTCTCAGCACTAGTATTCAAAATTGTAACAGACCCACATATTGGAACACTCTCATACTTCAGAATATACTCTGGAACTATAAATGCAGGATCATATGTATATAACGCAACAAGAAATGTAAGAGAAAGAGTTGGAAGACTTGTGCTTATGCATGCTGCAGATAGAGAAGAAGTACCAACATTAAAAGTTGGTGACATCGGAGCTATTGTTGGACTTAAAGATTCACTAACAGGTGATACTCTATGTGATGAAGCACACCCAATAATTCTTGAAAAGATTACATTTGCTGAACCAGTAGTATCTCAAGCAATTGAACCTGCATCTAAGTCAGACCAAGAGAAGATGGGTATGGCACTTGCAAGACTTGCTAAAGAAGATCCAACATTCCTAGTATCAAGTAATGTTGAAACAGGTCAGACAATCATCTCAGGAATGGGTGAGTTACACTTAGAAATTATGGTCGATAGATTGGCAAGAGAATTTAACGCTCAAGTTAAGGTTGGACAACCACAGGTTGCATATAGGGAAACTATTAGAAAGAGTAGAGAAGAAGAAGGAAGATATATTAAGCAATCAGGTG
>CAZIIC010000025.1:0-10381 GCA_964539195.1 uncultured Candidatus Saccharibacteria bacterium | reverse complement strand
AAAGGACAGTATGGTCATTGCTGGTTAAGAATTGAACCTAATGAAAAAGGAAAAGGTATTGAATTTATTAACGAAATTAAAGGTGGTGCAATTCCAAGAGAATATATTCCTGCTATTGAAAAGGGCGTAAGAGAAGCAGCTCAATCAGGTGTAATCGCTGGATATCCAGTAGTTGATGTTAAGATTGCAGTCTATGATGGGTCATATCACGATGTAGATTCCTCAGAATCAGCATTTAAAATCGCTGGATCTATGGCATTTAAGGAAGCATGTAGAAATGCTTCACCAGCACTCCTAGAGCCTATCATGGATGTTGAAGTAACAGTACCAATGCAATTTGTAGGAGATGTAACAGGAAGCCTAAGTAGTAAGAGAGGACAGATTATGAAAACAGAAGTGAAGGGAAATTTGCATGTTATATCAGCATTTGTTCCACTTGCAGAGTTATTTGGATATACAACAGAATTACGATCAATTACCAGTGGAAGAGGATCTGCTTCAGTACAACCAGCTAACTACTCAGAGGTTCCAAAAAGTGTCGCTGAGGAGATTGCAGGTGCAAGAAGTGGGAAATAGTTAAGAAATTTGATAAAAAGGCTTGAAAGGTGTAATAGTTTTTGTTAATATACGATGCAGTTTTGAATAAGCATAAATAATAGATCTTATTTATAACTGTGTTTAAAAAATTAAAATTTAAATTAATAAAATTTACAAATGGCAGATTTCATTAGAAATAAACCACACATGAACATTGGTACCATTGGTCACGTAGACCACGGAAAAACAACCCTTGTTCGAGGTATCCTTAGAGCTCACTTAACAGCAGGTGCTTCAACAGATAAAATGATCGACAAGCTTGATAAGGATCCAAACTCAAGAGCAAAGTCAATCACTATTGCTGTTGCACACGTAGAATTTGAGTCAGAGAAGAGACACTACGCATTAGTAGACTGTCCAGGACACAGAGACTATATCAAGAACATGATCACAGGTGCTGCTCAAATGGACGGTGCTATTCTTGTAATCTCAAGTTCAGATGGTGCTATGCCTCAGACTAGAGAGCACGTATTGCTTGCAAAGCAAGTTGGTGTTCCTAAGATGGTTGTATTCATCAATGACTTCGGAGGTGTTGATGCTGACATTCTAGAACTTATCAAATCAGATATCTCAGATATTCTTGATAAGTATGGATATGATAAGAATGCTCCAATTATTGTTGGTAGCGCACTTGCAGCTCAAAACGGAGAAGAAGCAGGTCTTGCCGCAGCTAGAGAATTAATCAAGGCTGTAGACGACTTCTTCCCAGAACCAGAGAGAAACGTAGACTTACCATTCTTGATGCCTGTTGAAGATGTATTCTCAATTGAAGGTAGAGGAACCGTTGTAACTGGAAGAATCGAAAGAGGAAAAGTTGCTGTAGGTGATGAAGTAGATGTATTAGGATTAGGAAGAGTAGATACTAAGACAGCTGTAACTGGAATTGAAATGTTCAACAAATCAATGAAAGAAGCTATTGCTGGAGATAACGTAGGTATCTTGCTAAGAGGATTTAAGAGAGAGGATGTTGAAAGAGGTCAGGTTATTTCTAAGGTAGGTACTGTTAAAACTCATACTGAATTTAAAGCTTCAGTATATGTATTAAGTAAAGAGGAAGGTGGTAGACATACCGCATTTGTATCAGGATATAAGCCTCAGTTCTATATTAGAACAGCTGATGTTACTGGTGCAGTAACTCTACCTGAGGGAACTGAAATGGTAAACCCAGGTGATAATGTCGAGGTTACTGTTCAATTGATGGCACCTGCAGCTCTTGAAAAAGGACTCAGATTTGCAATCAGAGAAGGTGGACAGACAGTAGGTCAAGGTGTAGTAACTGAGATCGTTAAGTAGGAATTGAATGGGGGGTGAGTAAAATCACCCTCCATAATTATTAATTTATTAGCTCTTTTGTATTATAATGGCAAATTCAACTGCAAAAATTAGAGTAAAGTTAAAAGGATACGACGCAGTTGTTGTTGATAAGTCCGCAAGGAATCTTATTGAGACTGCAGTAGGAACTGGCGCTAAAGTCGCAGGTCCTGTTCCTCTTCCAACAAAGAAGAGAGTAATGGCAGTAAATAGATCTCCTTTCATCTATAAAAGCTCAGTTGAGCATTTTGAAATTAGAACTCATAAGAGAGTGGTCGATATAATTGATCCAACACCAAAGACAATAGATGCTTTACAGCATTTACAAATGCCTGCAGGTGTAGAAGTTGAAATTCAGTAATTAAAACTATGAAAATGGTAATTGGAATAAAAAAAGGAATGACAAGAGTATTTAAGGGAGAGAAATCTATTCCTGTTACTGTTGTCGATATTGCTGATTGTGTTGTAGCTCTTAAAGATGCAAATGGAGTTGAGATAGGACTTGGTAAAGAGAAAAGAAGTAACTCAGCTATGAAAGGTAAGTATGCAAAATTAGGATATGTACCAGCACATAGAGAGCACTTTACAGGAGATTTCTCAGAAATGAATGTAGGTGATGCAGTTAAGCCAGAAGATTTTGCTTCAGGATTAAGAGTATCAATTAAGGGAGTAAGTAAAGGAAAAGGATTTGCTGGAGTAATAAAGAGATGGGGTTTCTCAGGTGGACCAAAGACACACGGACAATCTGATAAGTGGAGGTCACCAGGATCAATTGGTGCAGGAACAACTCCAGGTAGAGTTCAAAAAGGTCTTAAGATGTCTGGAAGAATGGGTAGTGATCAAGTAACATTAAGAAACCGAGAGGTTGTTGATGTAGTAGATAACTATCTATTAATCTCAGGACCAATTCCAGGAAGTAAAGGTAAGTTGGTAATAATAGCAACAGAATAATTATGGCTACTAAGAAAATAACAAAAACAATTGAAAAGAAAGTTTCTACAGAAGTTGCATTAAATCCAAGTATATGGGAAGTACCGTATAACGGAGATTTAGTTGCTCAAGTAATCTATGTAATGCGATCAAACGCAAGACAAGGAAACGCTAGCGCTAAAAGAAGATCTGATGTGTCAGGTGGTGGTAGAAAACCTCACAAGCAAAAAGGTACAGGTAGAGCTAGAGCTGGATCAAACAGATCACCTCTTTGGATTAAAGGTGGTGTTACATTTGTTCCAAACTTTAGAAATTGGGCAAGAAAGATTAACAAAAAGATGAGACAGTTAGCAGTTAAAGTTCTTCTTTCAGAGAGAATGAGAACAGGAAATATTGAATTTGTTGGATTTGAAGCAAAGGAAAAGATTACAGAAGCAAGGGCAATGATGTTAAGTCAATTGAAAACCGGAAGAAACTTAGTTGTAACAGAAGATGTAAATATTGGACTAGCTCTTAGAAATGTTGAAAAAGTAGATGTAGTTAGACCTGAAAATCTAAATGCATTTGTTTTGACTCTTGCTAAGAATATTATGATAGATAAGAATGCAGTTAATGTAATTGAGAAAACCCTTTTAAATGAAAAGTAACATACTATTACAACCAGTGATCTCTGAGAAGTCATACATCATGGCTAACGCTATGAATAAATATGTTTTCTTAGTTGACCATAGTGCATCAAAAATTGAAATTGAAAAAGAAGTAGAGAAGCAATATAAAGTTAAGGTAACTGATGTAAATACAGTTGTAAGACCTGGAAAATTAAAGAGGAACTGGAAAACAAGAGCTCAGATTAGAAGAAGTGATGAGAAGAAAGCAATTGTTACTTTGAAAAAAGGTGATAAGATAGAAGAATTTTTAAATATATAAATCATGGCAGTCAAGATATACAGACCAAAAACAGCATCACTCAGAGGAACTAGGTTAGCTGATAGGACAATGCTTGAAAAAGGTAGAGGTCCAAAAGCACTTACATATACCAAGAGAAAAAGAAGTGGTAGAAATAACCAAGGTAAAATTACCGTACGACACCGAGGTGGTGGTGTTGCAAGAAGAGGAAGAATTGTTGACTTTAAGAGAAACAAATTTGGAATCCCTGCAAAAGTAGAAGGATTGTATTATGATCCTAATAGAAGTGCATTCTTAGCACTTTTAGTCTATGCAGATGGTGAAAAGAGATATATAATAGCTCCCAGAGGTTTGAATGTTGGAGATAAGGTTGTTTCAGGTGAGAAAGTAGATATCCTTGTTGGTAATGCAATGTATGTTAAGAATATTCCTTCTGGAACAGTTGTTAACAGTGTTGAAATTAACGCAGGAGCTGGTGCTAAACTTGGAAGATCAGCAGGTCAAGCAATTACAGTATTAGGTGCTGACACTACAGGAAAGTATGTTCAATTAAGAATGTCATCCGGTGAAATCAGACTAGTATTTGCAACTGCAATGGCAACTATCGGTCAAGTAGGAAATGAAGATCACATGAACGTGAAAATTGGAAAAGCTGGAAGAAATAGATTAAAAGGAATCAGACCAACAGTAAGAGGAATGGCGATGCATGCAGTAGAGCACCCTCACGGTGGTGGTGAAGGAAAAGGTGTAATCGGTAAGGCTAAAGATCTATGGGGACACAGAATTGGAACAAGAACAAGAAAGAACAAGAGAACTGAAAAGATGATCATTAGAAGAAGAAGAACTAAGACACGACCGTTTGCTAAGAAATAATTTTGAATAAAGTAGTATGTCAAGATCGATAAAAAAAGGACCATATATAGATGAGAAGTTACAGAAGAAGGTAATGAAAGCCTTGGAAACTGGTGCACGAACAGTGATTAAGACTTGGGCTAGAGCTTCTACAATCACACCAGAGATGGTTGGATTAACTCTCGGAGTACATAATGGTAAAAAGCATGAGAACGTACTTGTTCAAGAATCAATGGTCGGACATAAATTAGGAGAATTCTCTCCAACAAGAAAATTCTTAGGTCACGCTAAGAAGGGTAAAATTGCTAAAGTCTACGGTGGTAGTGGTAGATTTGAAGAATAATAACTATGGAAAAAACAGTAAAAGTACAAGTAAAGAATATCCCAGTATCTCCTTACAGAGCGAGATTAGTTGCTAACCTAGTTAGGAACTTGGATGTAGAGAAAGCTATGAATGTACTAACCTTCTTAAACAAAAAAGGTGCATTACATATAAAGAAAGCTTTTGATACAGGAATTGCAAACTCTAAAGATATATTAGGATTAGAACCAAAATCATTAAAGATTGCAAAACTTACAATTGGAGAAGGTATGAAGGGAAGAGGAGTTATCTTTGCATCAAGAGGAAGAGTATCACAGCTAATTAAAAGAAAATCACACATTAATTTAGAGTTAAAAGCAAAGTAGTATGGGAAATAAGATTCACCCAAATTTAGTAAGATTGGGAGTAAACAAAAAATGGAATTCAATGTGGTTTGCAGAAAAGAGAAACTTTGCACGAGAATTAGGCGCTGATATTAAACTTAAAGCAGCTGTTAGAAAAGCTCTTTTAAGCGCTGGACTAGCTCAAATCAATATTAGTAGATATTCTAATCATATTGATATTGAAGCTTTCGTAGCTCGACCAGGTGTAGCTATAGGAAGAGGTGGAACTGGAATTGATGATTTGCAGAAGGCATTGAAAAAGATGACAAAGATGGAAGTTGAAGTAAAGGTAAAGGAAGTTAAAAAACCAGACATTAGCGCAAGAGTAATTGCTAGAAATATTGCAGAAGGAATTGAAAGAAGACAACCATCAAAACTTCTAATTGCAGCCGCAAAAGAGAAAGCAATGATGGCAGGAGCAACAGGAATCAAGATACAGGTAGGTGGAAGAATTAATAACGCATCACAAGCTAGAAAGCAAAAGGATGCTGCAGGACCAGTGCCACTACAGACACTTAGAGCAAATATTGATTTTGCACAAGAAGTAGCTGTAACAGGAGATGCTGGACTGTATGGAGTTAAAGTATGGGTATACAAACCAGACGAGAATTTAGATGAAAATAGTAAGTAAATAGTATGATGCAACCAAAGAAAACAAAATATTTGAAGACAATGAAGGGTAGAAACCGAGGACAGGCTTACGTTAATAATAATGTAGACTTTGGTGAATTCGGATTGAAATCAGTTGAGAGTGCTTGGATGCATGCTAGAGAATTAGAGGCAGCTAGAAAAGCAATCACTGGTCATATCAAGAGAAAAGGTAAAGTTTGGATTAAAGTATTTCCACACAAGCCATTTACAAAGAAACCAAATAACGTAAAAATGATCGGTGGTAAGGGAAGTGTTGAAGGATATGTAGTTACAGTAAAACCAGGAAATGTACTTTTTGAAATCAGTGGTGTTGAAGAAGTAATTGCTAGAGAAGCATTAAGACTAGGAGCTCAGAAGCTTTCAGTTTTAACTAAATTTGTAGGAAGATCAGAATTCTAATCATGAGACCAACAGCAATAAGAAAAATGGAAGAAGGTGCATTAAGAACCGAATTAGTCAAACTATACGAGCAATTAATGCAGTCTAGAAACGACATTAGACTTGGAAAAGAAAAAGATACACAAAAAAGCTTGAAGATAAAAAGGAATATTGCTAGAATGCTAACCGTTTTAAGAGAAATGAATTTTAAAAGATAAATATGGAAAATACATCAAAAAGAAGAATAATCGAAGGAGTTGTAGTAAGTAACAAGATGGATAAGACAGTTAAAGTACTTGTAGAGTACCTAACCGCACATCCTAGATATAAGAAAGTTGTTAAGAGAAGAAAGGTGTTTTTTGCACATACTGAGAAAGAATTAAAAGAAGGAGATAAAGTTAATATTAAAGAAAGTAGACCATACTCAAAGAATGTGAGATGGGTAGTAGTAGAATAATAATATGGTACAGTTAAACACACAATTAAAAGTTGCAGATAACAGTGGAGCAAGAGTTGCTAAACTCATTGGTATTCCTGGATCTTCAAGAAGAAGATATGCAAGATTAGGTGATTTGATCACTGTTGCCGTTTCTGATGCTATACCTAATGGAGCTGTAAAAGAGCACCAAGTAATAAGGGCTGTAGTAGCACGAACTGCAAAAGAGACAAAAAGAAAAGATGGATCATATATTAGATTTGATGATAATGCAGTTGTATTATTGGATGCAAAAACAAAGAACCCTAAAGGAACTAGACTATTTGGTCCAATTGCAAGAGAATTAAAGGATAGAGGATATGATAAGATAATTTCACTAGCGCCTGAAGTACTATAATGAATATTAAAAAAGGAGACACAGTAAAAGTATTGTATGGAAAAGACTCATCAAAGAATGGTGTCGTTTCTGCAGTATTAAATAAAGAAGAGAAAGTATTAGTAACTGGTGTGAACAAAGTAACAAAGCATATTAAAGGTGATGGAAAAAACAGAAAGTCAGAAATTGTAGTAGTTGAAAGACCAATGCCTGTTGCTAAAGTGATGTTGGTATGTCCAAACTGTAATAAACCTACAAGAGTAAAGATTGAAAGAAAAGGAAATGGATATGTAAGAGTATGTAAGAAGTGTAAGAAGGAAATTGGATCAGTTGTAAAAGAGGTAAAGAAAGAAGTAAAGAAAGAAACTAAATCTAAGAAAGAAACTAAATAATTATGGCTGCTAGACTTAAGGAAGAATATAACAACAGAATAAGAAAAGAATTACTAACTGAGAGAGGTTTTAAGAACTTAATGGAAGTTCCTACCCTAACAAAGATTGTAGTTAACGCTGGAGTTGGTGAAGCTACAACAAACAGTGCAGCACTTGAAGATATGAGCTTAATCTTCCAACAAATAACAGGGCAAAAGCCTGTTTTAACAAAAGCTAAGAAAGCTGTTGCAGCATTCAAAGTTAGAGAAGGAATGGATGTTGGAATTATGGTAACCCTACGAGGAGACAGAATGTGGGAATTTATGGATAAACTAGTAAATGTAGTACTTCCAAGAACTAAAGATTTCAGAGGCATCAGTGCAAAGGCATTTGATGGAGCTGGAAACTACGCACTTGGAATTAAAGAACATACTATTTTCCCAGAAATTGACACAAACAAAGTACAAAAGATTAGACCTTTACAGATTATATTTGTAACTACAGCTAAGACAAACGAAGATGCGAGAGCATTTTTAGATAAATTTGGATTCCCTTTTAAGAAGTAATGGCAACTAAAGCAAAAGAAGTACAAGTAATGAAATTGAAAAAGAAGGCGAAATACTCCTCAAGGGTGTATAATAGATGCCAAAACTGTGGTAGAGCAAGAGGGTATATTAGAATGTTTGGAGTATGTAGGATTTGTCTTAAGAAATTAGCAAGTCAGGGAGATATCCCAGGTGTTAAGAAATCAATTTGGTAATTTTATAATAAATATTATGGTAACAGATACAGTCGCAGACTTCCTAGCAAGAATGCAAAATGCGATAACAAGAAAGAAAGAGAATGTAGAGATCCCTCAAGCTAAGATGCTTACAGTAATTGTAGAAATTCTTAAAGAGGAGAAGATGATTACAGGATATGAAATAGTTGATGGTAAGATAAATATTGTATTAGCATATAACGAAGGTGAACCAGTTGTTTCAAAATTTACTAAAATTAGTAAACCAGGACAAAGAATATATGTAAGCTATAGTGAGATCCTTCCAGTGATGAACGGAAGAGGTATTAGTATAGTGAGTACATCAAAAGGAGTTATGACAGGAGCAAGAGCTAAGAATCAGAAGCTCGGTGGTGAATTAATATGTGAAATTTGGTAAGAATAATGTCAAGAATAGGATTACAACAAATAAAAATTGAAGAAGGAGTTACAGTTACAATTAACGCTAAAGACGTTACTGTTAAAGGACCAAAAGGTGAATTAAAAGTTACACTTCCTTGGAAGTTAGATCTTGCAATTGCTGATGGAATTGTAAACGTAAAAAGAGAAGGAAATGAAATTGAAACAAAAGCTATACACGGAACATTTAGAATGTTAATTGCAAACGCAATGGAAGGTGTAAAGAACGGATTTGTAAGAAAATTAGAATTGGTTGGAGTTGGATATAGAGCTAGAATGGAAGGAACAACATTAGTTATGAATTTAGGTTTAAATCATCCTATTAAGTTTGAAACACCTGAAGGTATGACTATTGAGGTACCTGATGAAACTCATATAATCATCTCTGGAATTGATAAACAAAAGGTTGGACAAATTGCGGCAAAGATTAGAGAAATGAAGAAACCAGAACCATATAAAGGAAAAGGAATCAGATACGAAGGTGAGTATGTAAGAAAGAAGAGCGCTAAATCAGCTGTAGGATCTAAGAAATAATACTAAAACTATGAAAAAAGAAGTAAACAGACAAAGAAGAAAAATGGGAATCAGAAAGAAGATTTCTGGTACAGCATTAAAACCTAGAATTTTTGTATTTAAAAGCAATAAGTACTTAAACGCTGGAGTTGCTGATGACATAGCAGGTAAAGTATTAATTGGAGCTATGGAAGATAGAAATAGCGCAGGAGCATTAAAACTTGCTGATGCTATGTCAAAAATGTTAAAAGATAAGAAGATTGACACTGCAGTATTTGATAGAAGTGGATATAGATATCATGGAATATTGACAGTATTTGTAGATCAGTTAAGAAAAAACGGAATTAAAATATAATCACGAATATGGAAAGAAACTATAGAGAACCAAAAAGTTATGATAAGCGAACAGTAACTATAAGAAGAGTAGCTAAAGTTACAGCTGGAGGAAAGAGATTAAGATTCTCAGCTATGGTTGTTACTGGCGATAGAAAAGGTAACGTAGGAGTTGCACTTGGAAGAGGTGTTGATACAAGATCTGCCGTTGAAAAAGCAGAGAAAAGAGCATCAACCCATATGAAGAGTATTCAACTTATTGGTGATACAATCCCTCACGAGCTATATCATAAAATGGGAGCAGCTAAAGTTCTCTTAAGACCTGCAAAACCAGGTACAGGAATTGTAGCAGGTGCTGCGGCTAGAAACGTACTAGAGATGGCTGGAATTGAAAACGTATATTGTAAACAATTAGGATCAAGTGAATTAATAGCTAATACATACTGTGTCTTTGAAGCATTACAACTTCTTAGAAAAGGAAGAGTATTAGAGAAGATGTCAAAAATGAGAGAAAGAATCGGACTTAAAGAGAAAATGGACGAAGAAAAGAATAAAAAACTTGCTAAGAGAAGAGCAGAAAAGAAAAAAGTTAAAGTAAACCCAAAGAGAGATGAAACTAGAAAGTATTCCAAGAAGAACTAACAGAACAATGCCAAGTAAAAGACTTGGTAGAGGATATGGATCCGGAGTTGGAGGTCATACCGTTGGTCGAGGACAAAAAGGACAAAAATCAAGATCAGGACATAAGTCAGTAGTATTTTTTGAAGGTGGTAATAGACCATTCTTCAGCAGAGTACCAAAGTTCCCTGGTTTTAGAAGTAAATCGGAAAGATCGGAGCCAGTAA
>CAZIIC010000024.1:0-11249 GCA_964539195.1 uncultured Candidatus Saccharibacteria bacterium | reverse complement strand
CCTTCTGTCACAAGTGGGGGGGCACTCTCAACACTTATCTCAGTTGGAATTATCATCCTATCTGCCTTCTTAATTTTCAATAGTTTGAGGTCAATTCAGATATCTAGAGAGAAGATTGGTATCCTAAATCAGGCTCAAAATGAAGTAAGTAGTTTAAGACTGAAAAATATTACACTTATTCTTCAAAAAGAGACTATAGAGACAGATGATTATACTGAAACTGATATTAGAAATAGACTTAATTATTCGAAAAAAGGTGAATATATATTTGTAATTCCTGATGCTATATATCAAGAATCATTAAGAAAGGTTAATCAGATTTTAGCACCAGCTGAAAAAGAAACAGTGGCATTGAAAGTGTGGGAACAATGGTACTATTTATTTATAAATGGAATTTAATATGAATGTTGATCTGTTTGGACCTGCTAGTTGTCTTGCTGATGGAAATTGTGCGTGTGAAAATATCCCTGTTGGATTCGGTATATATCAACCTGTGAGTATTCTCACTGCGATTGTGTTAATTCTCGTCGGAATATGGGGATTTTATAGATTTAATAAGGTGCATTATAAAACAGCTTTAGGGTATTCTATCGCTCTTACATTAACCGGAATCTCTGCTATCTATCTTCACTTACGAATGGATTATATTGGTCAAGTATTAGATTTCTCATTTGTAACAATATCTTTGATACTTTTGGAATTAATTTACTTTTTTAAGAAAGATTCGATTTGGGTATCTATTTTATTAGCCTTGCTTGTAATTATTTTAAATATCTTCTTTCCAGATTTAAGGTCTATATTTGCAGGAGTTTCAATTATTGGTTATCTATTTCTGAATATAGTAGTTAGAAAGAATTGGAATCGTATTAAATGGTTACTATTGTCATTTCTTTTAGGAGGGATATTATGGTATGGAGATGGTAACTTCCTATGTTATCCAACTTCTATATTTCAACCTCACGGAATTTGGCATATCATTGTTGCTGTACTTTGTTATTATAATTTGGAGTACTATTTCAAATATGTATTTCCAAAAAGGTTTTGATAGAGTATAATTCCGATGCTATCGCGGAGTAGAGCAGAGGCAGCTCGTCAGGCTCATAACCTGAAGGTCGTTGGTTCGAATCCAACCTCCGCAACCACATTTTATCTCCTTTACAAAATCTTCGTTCTCATATATTGTGTTGAGTCAGGTTTTCACTTTCATTGTGTTTTCTTGGTAGATAATTTTATTAAAGTGTTGTTTTATGCGTTCTCAAATATATAGATTACCTCTTAAAAATCTTGTTTCTCCTCTTTCTGATACTCCAACTCCAGTAATCAGGCATGCTGTTGTAGAAGCACTTAAAGTACCTGAAAAGTTGTTAGATAAGGATAACTTATCAAAGAATGTGGATAAAGTGGTTAAGGATATGGATTTTCACTCAGTTAGTTCATTTACACATTTCTTCAAGCCATATGGAATTTCATATTTAGTAGTTCTTGAAGAAAGTCATATTGCTATTCATACATGGCCAGAGAAAGGATATATCCATTTGGATGTAGTTACATGTACAGTTGAGGATATGGACGTAGATAGATTACTTAAAGTCGTTTCCACTATTTTTTCAACTGAAGATGTTAGATTACTAAGATTGGATTACTAGTCTATATGTCACCTTTCTTAATTGGAATGATTTGTGGCTTAATAGCCATGTTTGGATGGGGCATTGGCGAGGCAACTGCTAAGCTTGCTGTAAAGAAGATAGGGGAAGTTAGTGCATACTTCTGGGTTCAATTAATTATTTGGATTATCTTTTTACTAATTTGGGTTTCCAGAATGCCTTCGTTTAGTGATATCAGTGGATTAGTATTATTGTTTACATTTATTATTGGAGCGACATATAGTTTAGCCTACGTCTTTGCGTATAAGGCGTACGATAAGGGTAAATTGGCGTTAGTTTCTCCTATTTTGTGCTCATATGGAATGTTATCCTCGATTTTAGCTTGGTTGTTTTTAGGACAACGTTTATCAATATTGCAGTTTGTAGCAATAACTCTGATTGTTCTTGGAACTATTGCTATATCAATTGATTTAGATGACTTGAAGAATGGGGGGAAATTGAAAGTATTGGCGGGTGTTAAAGAAGCACTTCTTGCTTTTGTATTCTTTGGTGTAAATTCTGTTTTTCTGGATTATGTATCAGAGCTAGCTGATATTAATATTATAAATATACTAAATTCTACTTTCTCATTAATACTTGTTGGACTATATTTTATCGTTTCAAAGAAAAGAATATCAACGGATGTTAAAAACAAATCTACACTTCTGCCTATACTTCTAACTGCTTTGTTTACATTTTTAGCCAATTACTTCTTTTTATATGGTTACACTGTTGGAGATTCAATTATTATTGGTCCACTTGGAGCTGCTTCTGGTGTTGTGACGGCGTTAGTTTCTGTGTTTATATTTAAGGAAAAAGTAAATTGGGTACAAGCAGTCTCAATTGCGGTTGTTTTTGCAGGTATCGTTCTGTTAGTTATCTAGCTTGCAAATATACCTATATTAGAAGTAAAATACAGCAGTTTCAATTAATAACGTGAATTTATGGCATTAACAGATCAACCAAGAAAAGATATGTATGTGATGATGGATTGTAGAGCATTCTATATTTTAGATAGAATGTATAAGACTCAAGGTAGACAGGGAGGATTACTTATCTTAAAGCTTAAAAACTTAGAAACCGGTAATAACTCAACAGTAACTCTTAAGGCTGGTGCTAAAGTAGATGTGTTTGAGCCTGAGGTAAAAGAAGTTCAGTATCTCTATAAAGATGCAGAGTATGGATACTTTATGGATACAGAGAGTTTTGAAACAATTCCCATGGCAAACAACGTTGTCGGTGACTATCTTAACTTCTTAAAAGAGGGAGATAAGACATTGATTACAATTTTTGAAGGAAAGATTCTTGATATAAGAAGAAAGGCAACCGCAACTCTTATTATTACTAGTACACAAGATGCAGTTAAGGGAAATACAAGCGGTAATGCTATGAAAAGTGCAACTGTTGAAACCGGATATACTCTTAATGTTCCTATGTTTGTAAATGAAGGAGATGTTATTACTATTAATACAGAAACCGGAGAATATTCAGGTAGAGTTAATGGTTAAAATCTGAAATTTAATGGTATAATCGCTGACATAAGGTGACGTAGCTCAGAAGGCTAGAGCATGGGATTCATAAACCCAAGGTCACAGGTTCGATTCCTGTCGTCACCATTTTTAAAATATTCACAAAGATTTCATAATGTCACAAAAAGAAAAAGCACCTAAAACACCTGAAAATATTGTTAGATTTACTCCAACAAATAGAGTGTTCAATATTACAAATTTAGTAATATCAGGATTAATATTTATGCTAGTGTTTGGTGGATGGTGGACATTTTTGAATTTTCAATCAAGAGGTCAGCAAGTTCCATTAAGTGCAATTGTTAACGATGTTTCAAAAGGTGAGTATACAAAAGTATCATTAAAAGATGAGATGGTAGTACTTTCAAAAGAAGTTACAAAGAATGTAAATGGAACAGATACAAAAGTAACCGAGAGAACCTATGCATTACTTCAACCAGGAACAGATTTCTATTCAGTACTTTCTGATGCAAATGTAGATATAAAGACATTAAAGAATGATTTCTACCAACCAACAGTTAAGGTTTCAATTGCAGATATCATTTGGATGATTCTTCTTTCTGTAGGTTTAGTCCTGATGTACAACATGATTAAAGGAATGAATCAGTCAGGTGGGAAGTTAATGGATTTTGGTCAATCAAAAGCAAGATTAATGTTTGGAAAAAAGACAGGTATTACCTTTGATAGTGTTGCCGGTATTAGTGATGTTAAAGAAGAGTTAGTTGAAATTGTTGATTTTTTGAAGTCCCCTAAGAAATATTCAGATTTAGGAGCAAGAATTCCTAAAGGAGTATTGTTAGCAGGCGCTCCTGGAACTGGTAAGACACTTCTTGCTAAAGCGGTTGCTGGCGAGGCTAGAGTACCTTTCTTCCATACCTCAGGTTCTGAATTTGAAGAAATGTTAGTTGGTGCTGGTGCTTCGAGAGTTAGAGATCTTTTCCAAAAAGCTAGAAGAGCTGCTCCTTGTATTGTTTTTATTGATGAAATCGATGCTGTTGCTAAAAAGAGAGGAACAGTATTGCATTCAGGTGCTGGTGAGCAAACATTAAACCAAATCCTTGTTGAAATGGATGGTCTTGAGGAAAGAGAGAGCGTAATTGTTCTTGCCGCAACAAACAGACCTGATGTACTAGATCCTGCTATTTTGAGACCGGGAAGATTTGATAGAACTGTAACTGTACGAATGCCAGATTTTCATGAGAGAAGAGCAATTCTTGATGTTCATTCAAAGAACAAGAAGTTTGAAGAGGGTGTTGATTTAGATATTGTTGCTAAGAAAACTGTTGGATATTCAGGAGCAGATCTTGAGAACCTATTAAATGAAGCAGCTATTATGGTAGCTAGGGACGCTAGAAAAGCTATCTCACAAAAAGATTTAATGGAATCATACTTAAAGGTTAAGTTAGGAAGACAGAAGAAGAACAAAAGAACAGATGAAGATATGAAGAAAGTTGCATATCATGAAGCTGGTCACGCTGTTGTTGCAAAATATACAAAAGGTTCGTCTCCAGTTGAATTAGTTTCAATGATTTCAAGAGGTATGAGTGGTGGTGTAACAGTATATGTTCCTGATGAAGAACTTTCTAATGATACAGTCTCTGAGCTTAAAGCACATATCCAATCAGCTGTTGGTGGAAAAGTATCTGAAGAAATATTCTTTGGTGAGATGAGTAACGGTGCTGCTTCAGATATTGAACAAGCAACCGAGATTGCCAAACTCATGGTTAGAAGATGGGGAATGAGCGAGAAGCTAGGATTTGTTAAATATGGAAATATGGAAGAGACTGCTCATCTTGGTTATACATATGGAGGAGATAGGGATTATTCAGATAAGACAGCGCAGATGATTGATGAAGAGATCAAAGATATTATTGATCAAGCTCAAAAGAACGCAAAGAAGATATTAACAGACCACAAAAAGGATGTTGAAAAACTAGTATCAGTACTTCTAGAAAAAGAAGAAGTAAACAGAGAAGAGTTTAATAAGATATTTGAGAAGTAATTTTGCCACAATTTCGACCTATTAGAATCTTTGATATATAATAGGTGATGGTTAAGAATAAAGATTTATTTATAGCAATTGATGGTAATGCGATAGTTCATAGAGCCTTCCATGCATATCCTCCTACCTTGGTAACAAGTGATGGTCTTCAGGTGAATGCTGTTTACGGATTTACCGTAATGCTACTCCAGGTGTTGAAACAATTTGAACCTAAGTATGTGGTCTGCGCGTTTGACACATCAAAGCCAACCTTCAGGCATACAAAGTTCCCAGCGTATAAGGCGCAAAGAAAGCCCACAGATCAGTCCTTAATTGATCAGTTTCCTTTGGTCGAACAAGTTCTTACATCACTCAATATACCTATACTCAAGAAGGAAGGGTACGAAGCTGACGATATATTAGGTACTATATCTAAGTGGGTAGACTCTGGTAAGTGGAATTCTTACGATTACGATATGTATCTAGTCACTGGGGATAGGGATTTCTTGCAGCTAATTGGAGAGAAAGTTAAGGTCTGTATTCCTCAGGGTAGTTTTAACTCGCTCACTACTTTTGACAGAGAGTCATCATTCCAAAGATATGGATACTACCCTGAGCAGGTGATTGAATATAAGGGGTTGGTTGGAGATACTTCGGATAATATTCCAGGAATTAAAGGAGTGGGAGAGAAGACAGCAATGACCCTTTTAAATAAATACAATACCCTTGAGGGTATATATTCTAATATTAATGAGCTTAAAGGCCGTACATATACCTTAATATCAGAAGGATACGAACAAGCTGTGTTTAGTAGGGATTTGGCAACGATAAATAGGGATGTTGATATACAGCTTAATTTAGAAGATTGTGTCCTACAAGATTTTGATGAAGATAAGGTAATCTCATTGTTAACTAGATTTGAATTTAGATCTTTGATATCTAAGCTCCCAAAATCTAATCGACAGGAGACAAAAGGAGGGCAGCTAGGTATGTTTGGACTTCCTGAAGCTGATACAGAGCAAGTAGTTGATGCTAAGAATTTGCAAATATACGCAATGATTTCTGATGAGGAAAGTTCCACTACTGGTTTTGAGTTTGAAGTTTTGGTGGATAATGAGGGGAAGTTGTCCACAAATATATCTAAAGGTTTTACCAAAGTCCAAAATTCAGAAACTTGGTTTTTTGGTTTTGAAGAATGGATTGCAAAAAATGACTCACAAATTGAGGATATCCCTGCGTTTTTTGATATAAAGATGCTTTCTCATATGCTCTCATCAGGAAAGAAGAAATATGATATATCAACGCTAGCTTTTGATTATGCTTCTAAAAACATTCCAGAAAAGATTTCAACTGATGATATTGGAAGAGTTGGTAAGGTATTGATTGAGATTGTGCAAGGTATTAAAGAGAGAATGCATAAAACATTACGAAGTGAGTATGTTCAGAAATGGATGGATAAATTAGAAGAGAAGTTTGCTGTTACAGGACTTAATGGTTATGAATTAGTCCATAATTATGTTGATGTACCGCTTGCAAAATCTTTGGCTAAAATGGAAAGAAGAGGGGTACTGCTTGATATGCAAAAGCTTAAAGCATTAAGTGATGAGATAACTAGTGAGGTTGAGAAGACGCAAAAAACAATATTTGAAGAGATTGGTCATGAATTTAACCTTAATTCCCCAAAACAACTCTCTGATGTCCTGTTTACAGAGTTGTCCCTTCCATCTAACTATCAAAAAAGTACAAGAGAAGACATATTACAAACGTTAGTTGGTATGCATCCTAGTATTGAGTTAATTCTTTCATATCGTGAATTAACTAAGATATTAAATACATACTTAACTCCTTTTCTTCAAACAGAGAAAAAAGATGGGGAATATGCAGTACACTCAGATTTTAAAATGACTGGATCTTCATCTGGTAGGTTTGCATCAGTAAATCCAAATATGCAAAACATCCCTGCAAGAGGAAAGTGGGCTGGAAGAATCCGTGAGATTTTTGTACCTAGAGAGGGTTTTGAAATGATCGGTGCCGACTATTCACAGATTGAATTTAGAATTATGGCAGATGTCTCAAATGATTCAGTACTTGTTGACGATTTTAGACATGGAAAAGATATTCACACTTCAACAGCAAGTAGGATACTAGGAAAAGATGAAAAGGAGGTCTCAAAAGAAGATAGAAACTTAGGAAAAACAATTAACTTTGCTATTTTGTTTGGACAAACGCCGTTCGGTCTTTCTCGTCTTGCAAATATTGATACTACACTTGCTAAAAAGTATATTGAAGAATACTTCAAAACATATAGTGGGGTAAAAGAATATATTGATATGGCAACAGAAACTGCGAGAAAGTATGGGTATGCCCAATCAATGTTTGGTAGAACTAGGCATATTGCAGGTCTTTCGTCAAAGAACAAGAATGTATTAAGCGCTGCAATTAGGGAGGCTATTAACATGCCAATTCAAGGAGGAGAAGCAGATATTATGCGTCTTGCGATGGTTGAAATACAAAAGCTAATTGATACGAAGTTTAAAGACACTGCGTATATGCAATTACAAGTACATGATGAGTTAATATTTGAAGCTAAAAAGGAAGTATCTGAGGAATTCATGGCCTCAGTTAGAGATATCATGGAGAACATTGTAACGCTAAATGTCCCACTAGAAGTTCATATTTCTAAAGGAATGGATATGGGGCAATTAAAGTAGTGAAGTATCTGTATTTTTTGGTAGAATGGAAGGTAAGTTAAGAGAAAAATATATGAAAAAGAAAACATTTAATCCGTTATACATCCTTTTTGCTTTGCTTGTACCTGTTGTAGTCATTATGTATTTCTTTAAAAAAGGAAAGAAAGGAATCGTTGTTGATCGAAATGAGTATGATTTTAAACCTGAGGTAGAGATTACACCAAATGGTATTAATCAAAGACAATTAAAAATTCTCTCGTACATGAGGGAGAATGATGGTGTTGGGAAGGTTAGTGATATGGTTAAAATGTTTTCAGAAACAGATAGAACGTTGAGAAGAGACTTGAATAAGTTAGAGGGATTAGGTGTTGTAAAAAGGAGTGGGAGTACTAAATCAGTATCATATACATTGTCAAAATAATGACATTCAAAGAGCTATCTACAATTCTTCAAAGTATTGAGAATACGTCGTCAAGAAATGAAATGACTTCAATTCTCGTCTCTTTGTACTCTTCACTAAATGTTGACGAGGTTGCCATTGTCTCATACCTGCTTCAAGGAAGAGTTGCCCCGTATTTTGTAAATAGTGAGTTTCAAGTGTCAGAAAAGATATTGCTTGATGTCGCAAATAGGGTTGCTGGGACTGATGTTTTGAAATTAAGAGAAGAATTAGGTGATATTGGTTTGGTATATGAAAAGATATTAAGTAATAAGAAAAGTACTGATATTAAGATTAAACATATATATGAAAACCTTTGGAAGGTGATTAATAGTAGGGGGACTGGTTCTGCGCAAGTTAAAATTAATCTACTAGTCTCGATATTTAATGAGCTTTCAAGTTTAGAAGGTAAGTATTTAAGTAGAATGGTATGCGGAAATTTAAGATTAGGCGCTAGTGATAAGACACTTCTAGATACTTTCTCAATAATTCTTAGTGAGGATAAAAGTATTAGAGAAGAATTAAATAATGCATATGGAGTATGCGCTGATATTGGATATATTGCCGAAGTTGTGATGAAGAATAAATCTGTTGATGATGTTAAAGATATTAAACCAAGAGCTGGTATTCCAATACTTTCTAGATTAGTGGAAAGGGCAAAAAGCTTTAGTGAATTAACAGATCGGATGGGTGAGAAGTATATAATTCAGCCAAAGTTTGATGGTTTAAGGTTGCAAATACATAAAGACGAAAAAGGATTTGAGAATTCATATATAGATAGAAAATGGTACTCGTATCTTCCAAAACAAGAACAATCCTCTATGTTTGGCCAAGTGCAGGATACCGTTAGGCTATTTACTCGTAATTTAGAAGATGTAACATCAATGTTTCCTGAAATTGTGGAATCTGCAAATAATTTAAAATGTACTTCAATTATTCTTGATAGCGAAGTTATTGGTTGGGATGATACAAAGAAAACATTCCTTTCATACCAAGAAACTATGACAAGGAAACGAAAATATGGGGTAGAGAGTAGTTCAGAGCTTGTTCCAGTTAGGTCATTTGTGTTTGATATGATGCTCTTAAATGATGAGGCTTTAGTTAGTATAGATACTAATTTGCGAATGGAGAAACTAAGGAAGTTTTTATCCAATAGCGGAGGAGATATTGTTCTCTCTGAGTCATACGAGATTACAACTGAAAGTGAATTAGAGTCTCATTTTAATAAATGGGTAGAAGAGGGATTAGAGGGTTTGATCGCAAAGAAACTTGATGGTGGGTATACCCCAGGGGGTAGAAACTTTGAGTGGATTAAACTGAAGAAATCGTTTATGAGTGAATTAAGTGATTCTGTTGACGTTGTTATTCTTGGATATTATCTAGGATCAGGTAAAAGGTCTAAGTTTGGAATCGGAGCGCTTCTTTGTGGAGTATATAATGATAAGTTAGATAGATATGAATCAATTACAAAATTAGGTACTGGTATAACTGATGATATGTTTATGACTATCAAAGAACGATTGGGAGCTTTAGTTGTAGAAACACAGCCTAAAAATGTTGTTGTAGATAAAATGCTTGTACCAGATGTGTGGGTTTACCCAGAGGTTGTTTCTACAGTTGAAGCTGACGATATAACAAAAGCTATAAATAAAGAGGGTGGAGAAGTAATAGGCGGTGGTCTATCTTTGAGATTTCCTCGATTGATTGAGTTTGATAGGGATAAAAAGGCCAATCAAGCTACTACCGTTTCTGAATTGGTTTCTTTGGCTTCTTAAAATCGGTCTTTTGGAAGTTTAAATACATAGAGCTTGGCATTACTTCCATATTTCCATAATACTTACTCCCTAATTTCTTAGATCCGTAGGGGTTTTCAACTTCTGTGTCTAATTCTTCAAATGCCATTTGAGCAATTTTCATTCCTGCGTATATCTTAATAGGTAGGGGGGAAAGGTTGGCGATTTCAAGCGTCATTCTCAATTCATTGCCTGGATCGAGAAAACCTGCGGTTGCATGTACTATTAATCCGAGTCTTCCTAATGAGCTTTTCCCTTCTAATCTTCCAACATGCTTATTATCTACTCCGGTTACTTCTTTAATATTGGCAAGAAGGAATGAACCAGGCATTACTACATACGGATCGCCGTCTTTTACCTCAATCCTTTTCATCTTATCCATCACAGGTTCCTTTACATCAATGACTTGGTGTTTCTGTTCATCAAAGATTAGAATTGAGTTTCCTAGGTGTAAATCGTAAGAAGCTGGTTGTACATCATCGATATTGAATGGTTCAATTTTGATGTTTCCGTTCTTGATTTTTTCTTTAATTGTTCTGTCTGAAAGTATCATAATTTGTTGTAATAGTAAGGATAACATGGGGAGTAGTATTAGCATAGGTGTGATTATGTAAACACGTGTATAAGGAGATGTATAAAATATTTGATAAAAGGGCTTGCAAAGTATGTGATAGTCGGTATATAATACCTCCACATTAGAGTTCGGGATAAACAAAATCAGGTTTCCTCTTGGATTTCTCCAATGAATACCTATGAAGCACAAATGTTAGTAATAAAATACTTGACTGCACGTGTTTCTTTTTGGTATATATCTGTGCTTTAATAGCACTTTGAAAATTAATTAGTGGTAGGAAGTCAAAAAGTAATTCTTTTTGATATTTTCTGCAATTCATTTGAATAAAAATTCAAGAAACGCAAACGAATATCCAAAAAATATGTTTGAAATCCATTTGGTAGTGTAGATGGTTATTTAAAACTTCGGTTTTAAATATAAACTTTTCAATGAGAGTTTGATCATAGCTCAGGATGAACGTTGGCGGTGTGCCTAAGGTATGCAAGTCGAGCGAACCTTTGAATTTCTGAAACTTCGGTCGATGAAATTCGCTAGGTTAGCGGCGAACGGGTGAGTAACACGTAGGTAATTTTCCCTGAAGTCGAGAACAGCCTCCCGAAAGGG
>CAZIIC010000023.1:0-12496 GCA_964539195.1 uncultured Candidatus Saccharibacteria bacterium | reverse complement strand
GTAAGTCAAGGTGGTGGTGGTGGTGGTGGTGTAGGTCACCATGGTGGTGGTGGTGGTGGGTATGGTAGTTTTGGTTATGGAGGAACCGCAGCTGCAAACGGTGGTACTAATACTTCTGGTAATGGATCCTCGGGAGCTTCAAGTGCAGGTGGTGGTGGTGGTGGAACTTATGGTGTCGCAGATTTGTCAAAATTATATTTTGGCTCAGCCGGTGCAGGTGGTGGTTCATATACTACAGCTGTGTCAGGTGGTATTGGAGGTGATGGTGGTGGAATAATATATATATCGAGTTATTCAGTTGTTGTGAATGGATCTTTATCCTCTAACGGAGGAGCCGGTGGGAACTCTGGATGCCCAGTTTCTGGTTATGCTGGAGGAGGAGGAGGTGGTGCGGGAGGTAGTATTAAACTAATTGGTAATAGTGTTGATTTAGGAACAAGTAAAACATTCTCAAATGCTGGTGCTGCTGGTTTAGGATGTAATAATGGGACTGTAGGGGGAGGGTTAAATGGAGGTACTGGAGGTACTGGAAGAGTCGCTTCAGAATACTCGGGTACTATATCAGGAACATCTTCACCTTCTGCCGTGTCATCTTCTACACCAAATTATACGTATTCAGTATTTGTATCAGATGAAATAAATACTGAAAAATCTACTGAATTAGGAAATATCTTATGGAACTATGACGCTAATAAGTATGGACTTATAGAACTTCAAACCAGAACGGGTAAATCAAATAATTCTACTGATGGCACATGGGAAATGTGGAAATCAGTTAGTACAACAGCAAATCTTGAGAATGCAAATACACATACTTCTTGGACGGGAACAAATGCAACTGTGGCAGATGGTGATATCACTAGAAATGTCGATTTCTTTGAAGACGAGGACGAAGGTACGGTTGGAAATCTAACTAAAGTAACATCAAGTACTAATGGTGGGTATATTGAAACCACTATTTCATCTGCAGATTTAAGTAATCGTGATTATGTCACATTCTGGATATATGGAACGAATACGGGGAATACGATTAGGATTGGAATGGGTGAATCCGCTGCAACTGAACAAACAGAAACAATCTATATTAATACTGCTAATCAATGGCAAAAAGTATATTGGGATATTAGTGATATTGATTCTCAAGATAGGAACGCTATTACGAAGTTGAGGTTTACTAACTTAGCTTCTGGATCTGTCACTTTTTATATAGATAATATTGCCTCAGAGAAATTGTATAAAAATAACTCAGGATCTGTAATTACTTCAACACCAAATGATTATATTCAATATCGAGTTATACTAACAACAACTAACGAAAATTATAGGCCGGTATTATACAGTGTACAAATGACATGGAAAACAGGGTATAAACTTGTTAACACTGATGTAAACACAACAAGATTATATAACTATTCAGGACAAACACAGGACCTAAGGATTAATGTAACTACTTCAGGAGGTTCTGCTGCATTAGGATCTGGATGGACTGAAGCTGGTGGGAATATATATAGAGCAACTGGAAATGTTGGTATTGGTGATGCAACCCCTGATACAACACTAAAAGTTGTAGGATCATTGTGTGTTAAAAGTGATGCAAACAACTGTGCGGGAAGTACAGCAGGAACAATATATGCAAACAATTTGAGTGTACAGAGTGCTGACCTAGCTGAAATGTATAGAGTTCATGATCAAAGTATTAAAGAGGGTGATGTTGTAAGCTTTAGTAAAGGTAATAACAGTGAAATTGAGAAGTCAGTATTAACTAATTCAAATAATGTTGCTGGTGTTATTTCCACAGCTCCTGGTCTTGTTATGAATGATGCTCAAAAAGACTCTCATAGACCAGTAGCATTAATGGGAAGAGTACCTGTAAAGGTAATTGCGGGTTCAACAAGTATTATAGAGGGTGATGCTCTAGGAGTTTCTGTAATTCCAGGGTTTGGTGGAAAGATGAATAATTCAGGATATATTGTTGCAAGAGCTCTTGAAAATACACTGTTGTGGTCTGACCAAAATTGTCCTGAAGTTTCAAAGATTGATTCAATTGTGTGGCCAAAAGATAAAGGTGGGAATGAAGAGAAACCGTGTTTTAGAGTTGCAATAGATACTTTTGATAAAGATACTAGAGCTATCTTAATGGAGGAATACACATTAACATTAAATGACTATCTATATGTTGGTAAAGTTAATGCATATGTCTCTGTACAGTGGTATCAGCCTGATTGGGTTAGTGAGGGTCTTGCTGGCCTTATAGGGGGGCAAAGTGGCATGTGGACACAAGAAGGAGATAGACTCACTACAAGTGGTGATGTAGAGGGAAATAGCTTTACAGGAACTTCAGGTAATTTCTCAATACTCTCAGGTGGATTACTAAACGTTGGAGATGGTAAGTTCACTGTCGATGGATCAGGAAACTTGGGAATAGCTGGAGATATGCTAGTAAATGGTGCAATTAAGGGAGTTGATGGTAATGTTAAGTTCTCACTAGGAGATAGTGAAGGAGCAAAAGCCTTTGAAATTAGAAATTCAAATGGTGCAATTGTATTTTCTGTCGATTCAAAGGGTGAAGTTGGGGGAAGTAGTGTTTATAAAACTACTTGGTTGAAGGTAGAAGCAAGTAGCAACATTACTGTAAGTCATAACTTTGGAAAAGTTCCTTCTGATATATCAATAGTTATGTCATCAAATTCAGATGGCAGTAACTTTAGTACAAAAGGACTTGGAACAGACTATTACTTTGAATCAGTAGACAATGATAATCTAAGGATCGTTAACTCAACAAATATGGATATATTTGTAAAATTAACAATTCAGCGATAATATACTGTTAGTCTTATAATATAAATTAATAGATAGAAATATGGCGTTTGATATAAAAGATCAGTTAAAAGAGCATAAAAAAATATTACTTCCTGGAGCTGGAATCCTTTTAATTGTATTAATCTTTGTCTTTATGTATTCAAGTGGAAATAATCCATTCAGTATAGATACAGATTTAACAGGAAATGGTATAAATAATGTATTGGATAATAGTTCAAGTACAAAAAAAACATATAAGAGTGCACCAGAATATAAGCTCAAAGATGGGTCTGATTATCAAGCAATCATTAAAACAGAGTTTGGAAATATAACTGTGGATCTTTTCGAGAAAGATACTCCTATTACTGTTAATAATTTTGTGTTTCTTGCAAATGAGAAGTTTTATGATAATTTAACATTCCATAGAATAGTTAAGAACTTTGTCATACAAGGTGGAGATCCAAAAGGTAATGGTACTGGAGACGCTGGATATAAGTTTGCAGATGAAATTGATGCAAAAGCAATTGGACTTGAAGATTTAAAGGTTAAGGATGCTACATTCTTAAGATATTTCTACTCAAATGACACATTAAATGCATACGCAGATAAGTCTGTGTCCGAATTCTATACTCAAGGATTAGGGTATAAATATACTTTAGGATCAGGTAAAACACCTTTTGCTCCATATATGTTAGCAATGGCAAACTCAGGACCAGCAACTAACGGTTCTCAGTTCTTCATAACAGCTAAAACATTTACCGGAACAGAGTACTTAAATGGTAAGCATACAGTCTTTGGTAAAGTAACTGCTGGATTTGATGTAGTAGATAGTATTGAGGATGTAAATGTGAAATCTACTGGAGTACCAACAACACCTGTTGTAATAAAATCAATTCAGATTGTTACAAAGTAATAAGAAAGTATTTTTTCACTAAATAGATATAAAATCTATGAGTGGAAATATACATAAACCTCATAAAAAAGTATTGGTACTACATAGCCATAACTATTGTTGTACTATCAATCTCTTTTGTACTTTGGTATATAAATAGAGACATTTCTACATCATTTCATAGCGATGTTTCTCAGGTTGTAGCACAGGAACAAAAACCTACTTGTAGCTTGTTTATTGACGTCTCTGGCGCAGTTAATAATCCAAATGTGTATTGTTTGCCTGATGGCTCAATTATTATAGATGCAATTAAAAAGGCGGGAGGTTTTAAGAAGAGTGCATATGCAAAAGAGTATATTCAATCAAATATTAACTTAGCACAGAAATTAGAGCCTAATCAGAAACTCTACATACCGTTTAAGAATGAATTTAAATACAACGCGTATAAATATGATCTTGTAGCAGTAGTGAGCAATACATCAAAAGTAGAAGAGGGTGTTTCAAACGAATGTGTAAGTTTAAATACTGCAACTCTCGAGCAACTAGATTTACTAAAAGGAGTTGGTCCAAGTCTAGCTCAAAAAATTATTGATTCCCGACCATACAAGCAAGTGGAAGATTTGGATAATGTGAGTGGAATAGGGGAAGCTTTGTTTGAAGGAATCAAAGATTCGGTCTGCATATGAAATATGTAAGATTTATATCATTATTTACGGTCTGCGTGTATCTTATACTGCTAGTTATAGGGTTAGTTGTCAGCAAATATGGAATACTTTTTGTAATTGAACATAAGAACCCAATTATTGCTCTTTGTTCAATCAGTTTGATCATGACCTCGTATGTTTCATATAGGGGAATTGGGGGGTTAAAGTTTGTACTCTTATTAATAATTCTTATGGCTACTGCCTTTTGCCTGGCATTAGTGCTAGCAAATAGACTTGAAGTAATAGGCCAAATTTACAAGGGAATTAATGGTTTCACTGAATTAGAGGACGGTAAGTGGCAAGTACAGGGAAGTATTAAACCCGGTGATTACCTCAATCGGATAATTCTATGTAAACTATCGGATACGCGAGTTTGTGTTGAGTTTAAGTATGAAAATATCCTGATTTACAGACCATATCAATTGTGTAACATTGAAGGAAAACTGATTTACAAAGAGATAAAAAAGATTAGGACGTACGATTTATATAAAAATACGTTACTTCAAGGTGACGATATTAAAATTGAATGTGAAGACACTTCAATTTCAAAGCTATTTGAAATCAGGGAGAAGGTGGTAGGAAGAATTCATAGCTTAATGCCTCGTCCACAATCTAGTTTGTTAGCGGGAATAATATTTGGAGTTGATCAGTATTACTCTAAAGATTTTTCCGAAAGTATTCAGAGTGCAGGTATTAGTCATATTGTTGCTGCTTCTGGATATAACGTTTCGATTCTAGTTCTTGGGCTAGAAAAGTTAACCAAATACCTTCCAGAAAAGTTAGGTTATATAGTTAAGATACTCTTCATTTGGTTATATGCACTTCTTACTGGATTTAGTAGTTCCATGGTAAGGGCAAGTAGTATGGCTAGTGTTGGGTACGTAGCAAAGTTAATTAATCTTAATATCTCAATTGAAGATATATTTTTAATAACAGTATGTATATTTGTACTTTTGAATCCCTTAATTGCTTTTGATTTAGGGTTTCTTCTTTCTGTCTCTGCAACATTTGGAGTTATCTTCTATGTTTCAGTTCTAGAAAGACTAATTAAATATAAGTGGTTTCCTTTTGCCACTGTTGCTTGTACTTTAGTGACATTGCCTTTTACACTACTAAATTTCCAAACTTTAGCACCGTACAGTATCTTTGCGAACTTACTGATATTACCCGTTGTTGAAAGCGTAATGTTAATTGGATTGCTAGGATTATTCATACCTCCTTTAATCTATATTTCATGGGCAATATTAAAGTATGTTGAGATTGTTGCTACATGGTTTGGAAATCTACCGTTTTCAATTATTGAAATCGGAGAGTTTCAGTCAATTTTCATCTCAATTCTAATCATTCTATTAATCTCATATACAACTTTCAAATATGGATCAAAATCTAGTGACAATATTACTTAGTGTTGTGGTAATTGTAGTACATATCTCACATTTTGTGATAACAGGTCCTACCGTTACTTTTATTGATGTAGGACAGGGCGATGGCGCAATATTAACTGTACAGAACTTTCAAATGATTGTAGATGGTGGGCCAGGAGAAGAGCTTGTGTCCAAAATCGGTAGATATATGAATAACTTTGATAGGACAATTGAGATACTAGTAATTTCACATTGGCATCTTGACCACTATTACGGCCTTCATCAAATATTAAAGACGTACAAGGTTAAGCAGATTGTTTTACCTCGCGAACTTTGCAAAGAAAGTATTGAAATTGAGATGATTAAGAAGTTGTTGGTACAGAATGGAGTAGAGATACGAAGTTCAATAAGTACTCAACTTAATGGTGTTAGCATTGATATACTTCCTAGTTTTGGCAGAGGTTGTATTAAAAATTCAAAAGATATAAATAATAGCTCTGTTGTAATTAAAGTAGAATATAATGGGACAAAGGTATTGCTAATGGGCGATATTGAAAATGATACAGAAGGAAGATATTTATTTGATACAGATATTCTTAAGGCTGGGCATCACTGTTCAGATACCTCAAGCGCGAAGGAATTCCTTTCAATAGCTACTCCTAAGGTTGCAATATGTAGTTATGGAAAGAACTTTTATGGACATCCCTCCTATGAAGTTTTAGAAAGATTTAACAATTTTGGAATTAAATCTCTCTCAACTTTTAACAATGGAGACATTGTTGTTAATTTAAAGTCTAGATTAATATATAATCAAGATAATAAATTGTTGATGAAGTTATGAATAATACAAGATATCTGTTAAATATTCTTAATATTTTTGGGTATAAAGATCAGAAAAAAGTAGATAGGCTAAAGGAAAAGCTTTCAGAAATGTATTCAAATGATGATGTTTTTGTAACTGTTAATGGAAGAACAGCAATTTATCTGTTCCTCAAATCATTGGGATTAGAATCAGGTAGTAAAATTGCTGTTCAAGCCTTTACATGTAATGCCGTTATTAATCCAATCTTAAGTGCTGGTCTAAATCCTCTATATATTGATATTAATCCCGCTAGTTTTAATATGGATTATGAGGATTTCCTTAAAAAGATTGATTCGTCAGTAAAAGTACTTATTCTTCAACATACTTTTGGGTTAAGGGCTGATGATAGAATTATTCAGTATTGTAAGGTGAATGGTATTTATATATTAGAAGATTGCGCTCATACATTAGGAGAAACTTCTTTTGGAAGCATGGGGGACGCGTTCATTGTTAGCTTCGGTATTGAAAAGCTATTGCCTACAAGAGTTGGTGGTGCGTTGATAGTTAATAATAAAGATTTGTTGCCTAAGATTACAAAGTCTTTGGTTGGCCTGAAACAGATTGGAAATATTCAAACATTCCTCTGGTTAATACATCCGATACTTTGGAGAGTGATAAGAGCTCTACCAACTTCTGCCTCAAACTCTCTTAAAGTATTTCTAAAGCGAGTGGGGGCTCTAAAATCAGGATTTACAGCCAGTGAAAATATTGGGACTGAGAGGTACTCGGTCTTGCAAGGTATTTCAGGTATATTAGCAGAGGTCGTTCTCGATTGCTTATATGCTCTCCAAAGCGTGATACAGGGAAGAAAAGAAATATCGGGCGTATATTTTAATCTTTTAGATCAAAAGTATGAGGCATATATTAGATATCCGTATGTTGCTGGAAGTGTAGAAAAAGCAGAAAAGATAATTTCATATTTAGAATCTTTAGGATACTCATCTAGTGACAGGTGGTTTGAACCAGTAGTCTTTCCTAGAAGTACTAATTTAGACTCAATGAAGTATATAAGTGGCTCTTGCCCTGTAGCTGAGGATATTTCTTCTATGATTGTTAATCTGCCTACAGGTAGTAATGTGAGTGTGCAAAAGGCAAAAGAGATTAGTGAAAAAATATTAAGTATAAGGTAATTGTGTTTATACCTTGTTTTAATATATAATTATCGACTTTATGTACTCGTAGCTCAATAGGAAGAGCAACTGCCTTCTAAGCAGTAGGTTGTCGGTTCGATTCCGGCCGAGTACGCCAGTTTTCAATTATGATCTTTGAGTTTGTACCTGTAGCTCAATTGGATAGAGCATTGGTTTGCGGAACCAAAGGTTATCAGTTCGATTCTGGTCAGGTACGTTTATTACTTTGATATCCCAATTAGGACTATCCCAATTAATGCGACAGATGCTGCTAGTAATTTTCTAGTTAGATTGGTCTTGTCTTTGAGTAGAAGTATTTCTAATCCAATTACTAGGAATATTGAGGAATTATTCATAGCATCTGCTATGCCTACATTTGCACCGTTTTTATAAGCAAAGAAGGTAAACAAATTAAATGCTGAACCAAAGGTTGCGGAAGATATCATAGGTATGAAGTTCTTAGCTACTAAGGTTTTTGTTTCTCTAACGATTAATTTGATACTTGTAATTAAGCTAACAAGAGCTACAGTTAGGCACATTAAGCCTAAGTACATAAAAGGGGAGATATTAATTACGAAAGACTTATCTAGTGTAAACGCGACTCCAAAACAAATTCCTCCTAAGATAGCATACAGATTGTACTTATTAAATTTCTCTGACTTGTTAAAATTCAAAAAGAAGATGGCTGAAAGAATAAAGGCGACTCCAATAATTTTAGTAGTTGAAAGGGGATCATTGAGGAAAATATTTCCTAATATATTACTTATAACAACAGATATAGTTCCTAAAACAATAGATATACTAGGGCTATTTCCTTTATAACTGGTGTAGAAGAAAGTACCCCCTAAAAAATATACTATTCCAACGGCTATAAGTTTTAATATAAGAAGCGGGGTAAAAGTAACTGCAAATTGTCCCAATATTAACGCTAATACAATTCCAACTAGACCTTGCATTGTCCAAACATAGAAATTGTTAGTAATTGCAGAGATATTTACATCTTGTGATAAAGAAATTTTTTGAGATATTTCTGAGCCCGCTAGAACAGCAATTGATAATAGGGCAAAGATAAACCAGGTTTCCATACTGTTAATAGTATTTGAAATTTATTATGTATTCTAACAATCTAAATTTTTTATATCAATGATAATATTGATATAATTGGTAAAGAATTAATTATTACTCATATGACCCCAATATACTTAATGTTTACAGGCCTTTCATTATCTGGAAAGACCTGGGTCTTTAAAAAGATAGAGGAGAAATTTCCAAATAGGTTCTTTCCATTGGATTCTAGATCTCTTCATGATTATTTAAATCAATTTGAAGTATTTAAAGATGATAATACTATTGAAGGTAGGGCCTTTGTAATGAGACAGGAAGCTACAGATAGCATTCAAAGAGATATTGTCGGAGTTATAGCAAAGCATGGATATTGTATTGCTCATGCCTCATGTAATCGGTCAGAAAAAGATCGGAGAGAAAGATTAGAAGAGGTAAAGAAATTAAATCCTGAAATTAAGACAGTAATATTGTATGTAAATACTCCAAAAGAAATTGTTTTAGATAGGGCTAAAAAGGAGGATGTGAGGTTAATATCTTTAGGTAAATCTCCAGCATGGGTTGATCTATTTAACAAACAGGTTGAAACATATGAGCCTCCGAAGAAAGATGAATCTGATTTTCTTTTAGAGTTTAATGGAGATAATCTTGAAGATGTTATAGAGAAGATTAAAGAAATTTTGTCCTAATCCCTATAATTATTATATAATACAGGAATGCACTCGTGGCTCAATTGGATAGAGCATTGGTCTTCGGAACCAACGGTTGGGGGTTCGAATCCCTCCGAGTGCGATTAAATCCTCATTATAATATTTTGGATATACTCCAAATAATCTCTATAGTTAAGCCTAGTCCTATGATAAATCCTGGCAGAGAAGTATAAAGCAATCTATCTCTTTCGTCTTTTGTTGGATTTTTAATGAAGCTGGATTTTTTACTTCCAAATTTATCCATAAATCCATAACCTTGTAAATATTTTATGAGACTGAAACTTGAATAGAAGAAAGGGATTAGAAATATTGGTAATAGGATTAATAGTGAATATGGATCTTCTCCATTATTAGGATTTGCCATAATACTGTAGCATGTTCCGTTATTACAGATTGGCCAGAATAAATAAGAGAGAAAGAGAGAATATAGAGATATTACAAATATGTTAACTACGTTGAACCTATTGCTCATATTCATCTGAACTACTTATATTAATCATAAATATATGTTAACATTATGCATCCTAACAAGGATGTAAGCAAGTTAGACAGCTGAAAGCTAACAAAACCAAAAATAGAAAACAATTGAAGAATTAAAGAGTCGGTTATCCGAAATTAGGGTGGCACCGCGGGAGAAAAATTTAACTCTCGTCCCAATATCTAAAAAGTTATATATTTAGATATTAGGATGGGAGTTTTTGCTTTGTGGAACATAGATGGGTTTTAGAAAAGTATGAAAGATTTAAAACTCAAATAATGTATCGAAGTATTAAACAGGACGATGTGTGATTTAAATTTAGAGTGTTAAGTATGAAAGACAATAAAGAACAAAAGGGGTTTGAGTATATAATTGGAACACCTCAGTTTCTAATTCAAGAGATGGTTGCTGGAGCTCTTGGAATTGAAAAGGGTATTGTTGTGGTTTCACAAACTTCCGGATTAAAGTTTGGAGATTATACTAGCCCAATTGCTATGAGAATGGCTGGACAATTAAAAAAGAGCCCATTAGATATTGCAAAAGAAGTCGCTGAAAAGTTAAATAAAGAGGAGATATTTTCTAAAGTTGAAGCTGTTGCTCCAGGATTTGTTAATTTCTTTCTTTCTGAAAAGTATTTGAAAGAAGTCTTGAAAGGTATAGATGATAGCTACGGAAAGTTTGATTTAATGAGTGGAAAACAGGTAATGGTAGAGTATGGTCAAGCAAATACACATAAATCAGTAACAGTTGGACATGTTAAAAGTGCTATTACTGGAATGTCAGTTGCTAGGCTGTATGAAAATCTTGGATATGAAGTGATTCATGCCAACTACTTCGGAGATCTAGGTCCATATGTAGCAAAGAGTATTTATGCTTTGGTGAATAAGGTGGGGAAGGTTGAGAAAGTTGAAGATATAACACCTGAGATAATTTCTAAATCAAAAGAATTAGTTGAGAATGTAAGGAAAGAGGGTGGGTATAAAGGGTTGAAACAATATTTCGGTAACTTGTATGTTGAAGCTTCTAAAGTATATGAATCAGATGATGAAGTTACAGGAATAATTAAAGAAATTAATACGCTTTTGTTTAACAAAGAGAATGAATTGGTAAATGATATCTATATATACACTCGAGAAGTTTGCTATGAGTATCTAAATGATTTCTTTGCATCATTAGGAGTGAAGTATGATAGACAATATCCTGAAAGCGAGGTATCAGAAAGAGGAAAAGAAGTCGTAACTAGGAATATTGGAAAAGTATTTAAGCAAGATCAAGGTGCTGTAATATTTGATGGAAAAGATTATAAACTTTCAAATTGGGTATTTCTAACCTCTCAAGGTAATCCAACATATTCTGGAAAAGAATTGGGACTGATTGACTTGAAGTTTGAAGAGTATCCAGATCTAGAATTTGCATTAGTACTAACCTCAGTTGAACAGAATGAATACTTCAAAGGGGTTATTAAAGCATATGAATTAATCAATCCGGACATGGTTGGAAGATACCGACATATCGGTTTTGGTTGGCTACTCCTAAATAACAAAAAGACATCCTCTAGGGGCGGTACAATCGGTTACGATGAGATGATGGAAGAAGCTATTGATATTGCTAAATCTAAAATATCTGCGATTAAGGAGTATTCAGAAGAAGAAGTAGGTAGTATCTCTAAGGTTGTTGCTAAAGCAGGTTTCAAGTTTAATATTCTTTCCCATGAATTCCATAAAGATATTAATTATGATCCTTCTACCTTCTTAAGTCTTTCAGGTTTTAGTGCTCCATATATAATCTATTCATATACTAGAGCTATGTCCATTCTTTCAAAGATTGGAGAAATGAAGGCTGTTGATTTAGAGAATCTATTAAATGGAAAAGAAGAATTAGAGTTAATTAGGAAGCTAAATGAATATCCTGAGGTTGTTAAAAATAGTGGTATGAATTTAACTCCTCATATTCTTTGTGAGTATCTATTTCAATTAGCAAATACTTTCAATTCTTTCTATACAACAAATAGGGTGTTAGATGAAAGTGATGATATTAAATACTCTAGGGCATTACTTATGTCAAAATTCGTAATTGTTATTAAAAGAGGATTATACCTTCTAGGAATTGATGTGATTGAGAAAATGTAAATTAATTAAGAAATATATTTATGAAAATATTACCAATAAAGCCATTAGTAACCTTTTCTGACTTTGATAAGTTAGATATTAGGGTAGGGGAAATCAAATCAGTAACTGATATTGTTGAGTCAGATAAGATGGTTGAGTTTCTTGTAGATTTTGGTGATCATACTAGAACTATACTTGTTGGTATGAAGAAAGAGAGGGAAGATGTACAAGAGGTAGTAGGTAAACAGGCTCTTTTTGTAGTGAATCTCCCTGAAAAAGAAATGTTCGGAAGAAAATCTCAAGGTATGTTATTTGATATTGGATATAGCAATGGAATTACTCCAGTACTAGCAATTACAGAAAAAGTAGTTCCAAATGGAGTTAGTG